>MWDT01000174.1 GCA_002070825.1 Verrucomicrobia bacterium ADurb.Bin122 | reverse complement strand
ACGATTAAACGCCTTCACCGGGGCGCCGCGGCGCTCGGGGCCGTACTCGGGAAACGCGACGACATTGCGGCCGGTCCCCTGCACGCATTCGGCGAGGGATTTCGCCCCCGTCACCGCGCCCTGACCACCGCGGCCATGCCAGCGGATCTCGAAATAGCCTGAAAGTTTATCTTGGGTATGAACCATTATGAGAGGGAGGAGGGGCTCAGAGGAGAAATGGCCGAATCTGGGGACGAGCGGAGCTCAGGCAACCCAGAATTAGAGGAAACACTTATCCGGTTAATGGAAAATGCATTGGGCCCTCCCCTCTAGGGCCGTCAGCGCACGCCTCGGCGCAGCTCAGCCGGCCTTCACGACGGCATAACTGACCGGAGGCAATTTCACCGTCCATCCATCCGCGCCGGACACGAAGGCCGCCGCTTCGCCGGCCAGCGCGCGCACCGACTCCAACGCTGGCAAAGCCGGCAAGCGCACTTCGCGCGCGGTGTCCGTCGGGTTGAGCGCCACGAGGATTCGCTCCGAGCCCAGCGTGCGCTCGTACACGACCGGCCATTGTCCGGCCTCGGCGTAGAGCTCGCGAAACTCGCCGCTGGCACCGAGCGCGGGATGCGTTTTGCGCAACGCGAGCAACTCCTGCGTGGCGCGCAGGCTCGACTGCGGGTCGGCCAGCCCGGCGGCGACCGTCGGACGCGTGGGCGACGGATCGACGGGCAGATAGAGCTGGTCCGCTGGCGCGGCGGAAAACCCGGCGTTGGCCGACGCGTCCCACTGCATCGGCGTGCGGCAGCCGGTGCGCCCGTAGCCGCCCTCCTTCGAGGGCAGACCGTCGAGCGCGCGCATGCCGAGCTCGTCGCCGTAGTAGATGAAGGGCACGCCGGGCATCGTGAGCAGAAACGCCATCGCCACCGCGACGTCGCGCGCCTCGCGGCCGTCGCCGAGGCGCGGCACGGTGTCGTGGTTGCCGCTGGGGATTGCGATGAAGCCGCGGCCCTTCGTGGCATCGTAGAGCGGCGCAAATTCGTCGAGAAACGTGCGAATGTTGCCGCGCCCGCTACGGTCGAAGATCGGCACGGCGTCGCCGTCGGGGCGGAAGAGCGCCTTGTAGCCGGGCTTCGCGAAGGGCAGCAGGAAATCCATGTGGAAACCCTGCGGCACCGCGATCTGCGGCTGCGACCACTCCGAGACCAGCGCGCAGTCGGGATACTCACGATCCATCCACGCGCGAAACTCGCGCCAGAGCGCGGCGGTGGCCGAGCCGTCGGGGTCGTTTTTCACGAGCGAGCCGGCCATATCGACGCGAAAGCCGCTCGCGCCGAGATCGAACCAGTACGCCATGATTTTCTTCAACTCCGCGCGCACCGCCTGCGGCCCCGGCGCGTCGACCGGTTGCTGCCACGGCATCTTCGGATCGGGCTTGGCGAACCCGTAGTTGAGCGCCGGCTGAAAATGGAAAAAGTTGGGCACGTAGTTGGCGTCGCGCTCCGCCCCGCCGACCACGACCTGGAGGTTGGGCGCAAACCACGTCCACACGCTGTCGGTCCAGATGTACCAATCGGAATACTGGTTGCGCTCGTGGCGCTGCGACTCGCGGAACCACGCGCACTGGTTGGACGTGTGCCCGGCCACGAGGTCGAGCATCACGCGGATGCCGCGCCGTTTCGCCTCGGCAAAGAGCGCGCGCAGGTCGTCGTTGGTGCCATAGCGCGGCGCGACCTTGTAGAAATCGGCCACGTCGTAGCCCGCGTCGCCGAAGGGCGATTCGAAGCACGGGCTCAGCCACAGTCCGGTCACGCCGAGCTCCTGCAGGTAGGGCAACTTTTCGATGATGCCGCGCAGGTCGCCGATCCCGTCGCCGTTGGAATCGCGAAACGTCTGCGGGTAGATTTGATAAAAGACCGTGTTTTCGAGCCAGGCGGGCATGGGGCGAGGATGGACGAGCGGCGCGAGAAAAGGCAATGCACCGCTCGTTCAGAGCAGCCCGCGCACGAGGCGCACGAACTCGGTCCGCGCGTCGATGTGGGGATTGTGCCCCGAGTCGGCGATCCGCTCGATCCGCGCGCCGGGGAAATGCCGGACAATCCGCGCCGCATCGTCCGCCCGCACGTAGTCGGAGCGTCCGCCGACGATCCAGAGCGCCGGCCCGGCGTAGCGAGCGGTAGCGTCTAGCGAATCGCCGAGCAGCGTGGGCAACGCCTCCGTGAGCGCGGAGAGGTTGATCATCCAGCGCCAGCGGCCCTCGTCGGAACACTCGAGATTCGTCACCAGAAATTTCCGCATCGCCTCGTCGGCCACCCCGGCGTCCGCGAAGTGCCGCTCGGCCTCGGCGCGGGAGCGCAGCGTTTCCAGCCGCAGCGAGTGCATCGCGGCAAACTCCGTCTGATGCGCGTGGCTGCGGTAGTCGCGCGGCGCGATGTCGACGACCACCAATCGTGCCACGCGCTCGGGATGGTGGCAGGCCAGCCACATCGCGACTTTGCCGCCCAGACTGTGGCCGAGGAGCGTCGTTTTCTCGATGCCGTGTGCGTCGAGCCAGCCGAGCACGTCGCCCGCCAGCTCCGCGTAGCTCGTCGCGGCGGCGTGCGGCGACCGGCCGTGGTTGCGCAGATCGAGCGCACACGCGTGGTAATCCGCCGCCAGCTCGCGCCCGGCCATCTGCCAGTTGCGCGAGGAGCCGAGCAGCCCATGCAGGAGCGTGAGCGGCGGGCGTCCCGGCGTGCCGAAATCGCGGTGAAAAAGCGGAATCACGGCGGTAAGAGGGCACAGGCTGGGGATTTTTCAAACCCGCAAAATTTCGCCGTGCGCTCGCGGCCGGCGGCGTTAGTTTGCCGGCTTTATGTCCGAATCCGCCGAGAAACTCACCCCGATGATGCAGCAATATTTCGAGGTGAAGCGTGGTCTGCCGCGCGACACGCTGCTCCTTTTCCGCCTCGGCGATTTCTACGAGCTGTTTTTCGACGACGCCGTCGAGGCCTCGCGCCTGCTCGGGCTCACGCTCACCAAGCGCCAGAACTACCCGATGGCCGGCCTGCCCTACCACGCGTCCGACACCTACGTGAGCAAGATCCTCGCCGCCGGCAAAAAGGTCGCCATCTGCGAGCAGCAGGAGGCGCCCAAGCCCGGCAAGCTCGTGAAACGCGAGCTCACGCGCATCCTCACCCCCGGCACCACGCTCGCCGCCAACCAGCTCGACGCGCAGCGCAACCACTACCTCGCCGCCCTCTCGCTCGACCGCGCCGGCCTGCACGCCGCCTGGCTCGACCTCACCACCGGCGAGTTCCGCGTCGCCACCGATCCGCGACCGGAAAACCTGCTCCCCGTGCTCACCGCGCTCGATCCGCGCGAGCTGCTCATCCCCGAGGGCGAGCTCGCCCGCTGGGCCGCCACGCCGCACGACCAGGTCGCCATCCACGCGCTCCACCAGTTCTGCACCAGCCGGCTCTGCACCGACCTGCCCGGCTTCCACTTCGAGACCGACGCCGGCGCCAAGACCGTGATGGACGCCCTCGGCGTGCTCAATCTCCAGGGCTTCGGACTGGAGCAAACGCATCCCGCGCTCGGCCCGGCCGGCGCCGTCGTCCACTACGCGACCGACAACCTCTGCGCGAAACCGGAAAACCTGCGCTCGCTCCAGGAGTACCGCAGCGCCCGCACGCTCCTGCTCGACCCCGCCACACTGCGAAATCTGGAGATTTTCCAACCCATCCGCGGCGGCCGCGAAGGCTCACTGCTCGCCGCCATCAACCGCACCAGCACCGCCGCCGGCGCCCGCCTGCTGGAGCGCTGGCTGGCCGCCCCCACGCTCGACCTGCCCGAGATCGCCCGCCGCCAAGCCATCGTCGGCGAACTCGTTGACCAGCCCACGCGCGCCGCCTCCCTGCGCGAATCGCTCGCGCAGGTCCGCGACATCCCGCGCATCCTCGGCCGCCTGCAAAACCGTCTGCGCAACCCGCGCGAACTCGGCGGCGTGCGCGACACCCTCGTGCAGCTTCCCACGCTCCGCGCCGAGCTCGCCACCGCCGGCGGCCTGCTCGACTCCACGCTTGGCCAGCGCCTCGCCGACCTGCCCGCGCTGCGCGATCTGCTCACGCGCGCCCTCGCCGACGAGTTGCCCGCCGATGTCGCCGACGGCCATTTCATCCGCCCCGGCCACGACGCCGAGCTCGACCGTCTCCGCAGCCTCACGACCGACAACAAGACCTGGCTCTCCGACCTCGAACGCGGCGAGCAGGAGCGCACCGGCATCAAGAGCCTCAAGGTCCGCTTCAACTCCGTCTTCGGCTACTACATCGAGATCACCAAGGCCAACCTCCACCTCGTCCCCGCCGACTACATCCGCAAACAGACCACCGTCGGCGGCGAACGCTACGTCACCGAGGAGCTCAAACAAAAGGAGAAGGAAATCTTCCACGCCGAGGAAAACGCACTCGCCCGCGAGCGTGAACTCTTCGCCGGTCTCGTCGCCGCCATCCTCGACGAATCGCTCGCCCTCGCGCAGACGGCCGACGCCCTCGCCGAGCTCGACGTGCTCGCCGGCTGGGCCGCCCTCGCCCGCGACTGGGATTATTGCCGCCCCGAGCTCGACGAAGGCGAAGTGTTCGAAATCGTCGAAGGCCGCCACCCCGTCGTCGAGCAGATGCTCAAGAGCGAGCGCAACGGCCTCGCCGGCATGCAGGCCTTCGTGCCCAACGACACGCTGCTCGCCACCGACGACGCGCAAATCCTCCTGCTCACCGGCCCCAACATGGCCGGTAAATCGACCTACATCCGCCAGGTCGCGCTCATCGCCCTGCTCGCGCAGGTCGGCTGCTGGGTGCCCGCCAAACGCTGCCGCCTCGGACTGGTTGACCGCATCTTCTCGCGCGTCGGCGCCAGCGACGATCTCGCCCGCGGCAACTCGACCTTCATGGTCGAGATGAACGAGACCGCCAACATCCTCAACCACGCCACCGACCGCTCGCTCATCATCCTCGACGAGATCGGCCGCGGCACCTCCACCTACGACGGACTCTCCATCGCGTGGGCCGTCGTCGAGCACCTGCACCGCGACCCCGCTCGCGGCCCGCGCACGCTCTTCGCCACGCACTATCAGGAGCTCACGCAACTCGACAAACACCTGCCTCGACTGCGCAACTTCTCCGTCGCCGTGAAAGAGTGGAACGACGAGATCGTCTTCGTGCGCCGAGTGATCCCCGGCGCCGCCGACCGCAGCTACGGTATCCAGGTCGCGCGCCTCGCCGGTCTGCCGCTGAGCGTGATCGACCGCGCCAAGGTCATCCTCGGGAAACTCGAGAGCGACGACACCTCCGTCGAGCTGCCCGCCCCGCAGGCCAAGCCGCGCAAAAAGATCTCCGTCAAAGACGCCCCCGACGACCACCAGCTCACGCTCCTGTGAGCCGGGCATGACCGGGCCAGTTGCGCGCGAGGGATAGCCTGCCTCCTGCGCCAGCGTCAAATCACTCGACGCCTGCGACGATG
>MWDT01000173.1 GCA_002070825.1 Verrucomicrobia bacterium ADurb.Bin122 | reverse complement strand
GATGCGCCTCTCGCACGTGGTCTCCAGCATCGATCCGCGCTTCGGCGGACCGAGCGTATCGGTGCCGAATCTCGCGGCCGCGCTGGCGCACGCTGGCCACGCGGTCTCCCTCTTCGCCACGGGGACAACCGGTTCAAATGCGCCGGACTTGTCCGGCGTGAACTACCGGCCGGCCCCCGTCCGTGGCTCCGCGACGCTGGCGTGCTCGCCGGAGTTGCGCCGTTTACTCTGCTCCACGCCAGCCGATCTCATCCATGCGCATGCACTCTGGCAGCGTCCGCTGCACTATGCCCACCAGTGTGCCGCACAGGCAGGTGTGCAACTCGTCATCTCGCCACGCGGCATGATGAGCCCGTGGGCGTGGCGGCACCGGCGTTGGAAAAAGTGGCTTGCCGAGAAGTTCGTACACCCCGGCGCGTTTGCAGACGCCGCTGGCTGGCACGCCACGAGCCAGGATGAGGCCGATGACATCCGCGCACGGGGCTGGCGCCAGCCGATCTGCATCGCGCCCAACGGCGTGGGCATCCCGGACGACCGCTCACTCGTGGAAGCGCGTGCCTACTGGCACCGCGTTTGTCCAAATTGCGCCTTGCGTCCAACGGCGTTGTTTCACTCTCGCCTCCACGAAAAGAAACGCGTCCTCGAATTGATCGATCTCTGGCTGGACACCGCGCCACCAGATTGGCTGCTGCTGATCGTCGGGATTCCCGAGACCATCACGGTTGCACAGTTGCGCGGCCGGGTTGCCGCGCGCGGTGGTGCGGAGCGCATCGCGGTCTTCGACGGCACGCAGACGCTCCCGCCCTACGCGGTCGCACGACTCTTTTTGCTGCCGTCGCATTCGGAAAATTTCGGCATGGTCATCGCCGAGGCACTCGCCTGCGGCGTGCCGGCGCTCGTGACCGACACCACGCCATGGCAGGCGCTCAATCGAAATGGCTGCGGCTGGTGTTGCGCCTGGGAAACCTACCGCGAGCGGCTACGCCATGCACTCGCCACTTCACATGACGAACTTTCCCTGCGTGGGCAGAACGCTCGTCGCTGGATGCAGACCGACTACTCGTGGGCCCGGACGGCGTCGACGCTCAGCGCCTTTTATTCGCAACTTTTGGTGACTCGATGACGGACGACCGCTTCAGCCCGATGCTCTCATCCACGCCGCGCTTGGCCGAGCGATTCGCGCTCTGGCATGCGGCCAGCATGGTTGTGATCTCCACCTGGGCACTGGGCGGCAACTCCGATTGGGCCCGTACGCTACTTTCAGCCTGGGGATGTCTGAGCGTTTTCGTACTTTGCCGCGGATTATTCGAGCGCTGGCGACAACCCGGTGCTTGCCGTCGCATCATCTGGCTGTGGCCGTGGGCGGCATTCAACCTCGTCGTGCTCCTCAGTCTGGCCAATCCCAATCTGCGCGCGATCACCGGCTATGGCGCGACCGGTTTTATTCCGGGAGGCGAGCGGCTCTGGTTGCCCAGTTGCGCCCGCCCGGACCAGGCGATTCAGGCGCTCTGGCTCTTCGACGCGCTATTCCTCACGGCATTCAACGTCGCGTTTCTCGTCCGCCGGCGCACCGCTCTGCGCCGACTGCTCTTGTTTGTCGCCGCCAATGCCACGGCGCTGGCGGTCTTCGGTTCATTGCAAAAACTGACCGGTGCCGAGGGAATGTTCTTCGGTACAATCGCCTCGCCCAATCCGACGTTCTTCGCGTCATTCATCTACCACAACCATTGGGGACCGGTTGCCCTGCTGGCGGTCGCCGTTTGCCTCGGCCTCGTCTGGCATCACGCCCGCAGTGCGCACCAGGATTATCGTGACGCATGGCATTCGCCGACGGCGATGTGGCTGGTGGCCACCCTTCTTCTGGCGGCCTCGATTCCGCTGAGCACCTCGCGCTCATGCACACTGCTGCTGCTCGTGCTACTCGCAGGCGCATGGCTGCACTGGAGCTGGAAACGTGTCCGCCACGCCGCGCGCAGTCCGCGTCGAACGCTTGCCGTTTGGGGCGGTGGCAGCCTGCTGGCGGTTGGTACGGTCGGTTTGGTCTACTGGCTGGGGCAGCCGATCATTGAGGCGCGTGTCGAGAAGACGCGCGAACAACTCACTGCCGCCCATGCACGGGGCAATCTCTTGGGATCGCGCAGCCAGCTCTACCAGGACACTTGGCGCATGGCGCAGGAGAAACCTTGGTTCGGTTGGGGCATGGCCTCCTACCCGACGGTGTTTAGTCGATACAACACGCAGACTTCTCCAGTGGACCGACTCCCCGTGGTGTACGTCGACGCGCACAACGACTGGCTGCAATCCCTCGCCGAACATGGCGTCGTGGGCACGGTGTTGTTGGCGATGCTCGGCGTTCTGCCGCTGTGGCAACTCCGGCGATATCCAGGGACGTGGACGTTGCTTCCGCGCTACTTGCTCGGGGGCTGCGCGCTGATCCTGATCTACGCTCTGGTGGAGTTCCCCTTTGGCTCCCCGGCCATCGTCTATCTCTGGTGGCTCTGCTTTTTCGTGGCCGTGCGTTACCGGCAGCTCGAAGCGCTCGCTCACTGAACGCCCATGTTTTCCGTCCTCATCCTCACGCTAAACGAAGAGCGCAATCTGCCAAGCTGTCTCGCCTCCTGTGCGGGCTGCGACGATCTGGTGGTCCTCGACTCCGGCTCGACCGACTGCACGGAAACCATCGCCCGAGCTGCGGGGGCGCGCGTGTTCACCCGGCCGTTCGATAACTTTGCCGGGCAACGCAACCACGCCCAGACGCAGATCCCATTTCGCCACCCATGGGTATTTCACTTGGATGCGGATGAACTCCTCACGCCCGCACTACTGGACGAGTGCAACGCCCGGTTGCGCGTGGCGCCCGAGTCGATCGACGGCTTTTACGTCGCGCCTCAAATGCTCTGGAACGGGCGGTGGATCCCGCACTGCACGGATTATCCGGCTTATCAGGCACGGCTTGTTCGTGCGCCACGATTTCGTTTCATCGAAGTGGGTCACGGGCAGCGCGAGGCTCCCGACATGCGGATGGCGTTCCTCCGAGAAAATTATCGTCACGAGCTCGCCAACGACGGCGATGTCGCCTGGCTGGCAAAACATCGCCGGTACGCGCTCAAGGAAGCCGCCGCCCAGCTCGTTTGCGACGAAGCCCACCCTTGGTCCCATCTCTGGGCGCGCGATCCGATGGTGCGCCGGCGCGCACTCAAACAATTCAGCTACCGCCTGCCTTGCCGCCCGGCGGCACGTTTCCTCTACCAATATGGGTTGCGTGGTGGTTTTCTCGACGGACGTGCCGGCTGGCACTACTGCCGGCTGCTCGCGCGCTACGAACGATTCGTCCAAGATGCCCTCCGCCAACTCCGGAGAAACCGATGATCCAACCCGCAAAATCCAGCGCCTCCGCATGCTTGCCTGACTGGCTGTTGCTCGTGCTCGCATGCGTCGCGGTCGGCATCGCCTGCCTCTGGTTCTGGCCGGCATGGATCGCCACGCCGGAGCTCTCACATGCGTTTGCCGCACCGATCTTCTGTGCCTGGCTCTGGCATGCCTCGGGTCAGGAACCCTCATGGGGCAACGTGCCGTGGCGGCGGAGCCTCGTTCAACTTCTACTCGGGCTTGGCGGCGTATTGATGGCGACGCTCGCGACGTTTTCCGTACTGGCACAAGGGCTCATGCAGACCCAGTCGCTCGCGCTCGGTGCCTACGCGCTCGTGGCTCTACTCGGGGCTATCCTCCTCGCGCTCGATGCCGGAGCGCAGCCGCTCGCACGATTCAATGGCGCCGGGCTCGCTGGCTGCCTCATCTGGGTGCTCGCCGTGCCGCTGCCACCGGGCCCGCTCGTCACGCTCACACAAGCGCTGCGTGATCACACGACGGCGGTCGTGCTCAACGCACTGCACTGGCTCGGCTACTCGGCTGTGCGTCATGGCAATATCATCGAATTTCCCCATTGCGTGGTTGGTGTGGAGGATGCGTGCAGCGGTCTCCGCAGCCTGCTCGCCTGCACATTCGTCGGCCTCGTGCTAGCCGGATTGCTGGTGCGCGGTTTCTGGTGGCGGGTCTTGCTGGTGACGGGAAGCGCGGCGCTCGCAGTGGTGGGCAACTACCTTCGCTCGCTCGTGCTTTGTCTCCTGATCAACGCCGGGGTGGATATCACGGGCCGCCGTGGCCATGTACACGGGTGCGACCAGCGTGGGACGTCACCAACAACCATCCGCACCGTCAGTGAGAGAATCGCGAGTCCGTTATCGGCTCTGGCTGCCGGTCAGCCTCGCGCTGTTCATGGGCGTGGCGACCGTGTTTACGGTCTGGAAAACCCGTGTCCGAGCCGACGAGGTCCGTGCCCTACCGGACTTTCCCCGGTTGCTCCATGTGTCCGCGCCGGGCTGGACCGCGGAAGAAGATCGGGAGATTTCCGATTTCGCGGCCACGCTCGGAACCGAACACCTCTATGCCATCAGCTACCGCCGTCCCGGCACGGAGGTTTCCGTTTACATGGCCTTTTGGGAGCCCGGACAGTCGACTCTCGGGCAGGTAAGTTTTCATCAACCGGCCTACTGCATGCCCGGCACTGGCTGGACTGCGCAGCCCACGCCCGCACCGCTACCACGCTATCCACTCGGCCCCCCCCAACGCTTCACCTACACTCTGGCGGGAGAGGTGCAACAAGTGTGGTACTGGCATTTCTATGGCGGGCGATTGATGGGCCAACTCCCCGGATTTCTCCCGTGGCAGGTCGCACCGAGTCTCTTGCGTGAGCCGGTCAGCGCACGCGCCCCGCAGTGGGTGATCCGGCTCGCGAGCAACCGACGGCTGGAGGAATTGCAGTCGGAGCCTCTGCTTCAAGAAATCTTCCAGAGACTCGAATCCGCCGGCTTTGCCGAGCGGGTGCAACCATGAGCACGCCAGCGTCTCGCCGCGTCGTATTCGTCAACCGCTTCTACTGGCCAGACGAGCCAGCGACGGCGCAACTGCTCACCGATCTTGCGGAGGGCCTGGCTGCGGAGGGCTGGGACGTCTCAGTCATCGCCAGCCATCCGGGCCACGCCGGCGCGCCCCGCTGCGAGCGACGCAATGGCGTTACCATCCACCGCGTACGCGGTCCGCGCTGGGGTAAACGCAGTCTGATCGGGCGCATGGCTGATTTTGCCGCGTTTCTCGTCGGAGCATCGTGGCGATGCCTCCGCGTGCTCCAACGGGGGGACACACTGGTCACCAAGACCGATCCACCGCTCCTCGGCGTCATGTTGTGGCCATGGGCCAGGATTTGCCGCGCTCGGCAAATTCATTGGGTGCAGGACATCTACCCGGAGGTGGCAATGGCGGTCGCTGGCGGACGCGCGGGCCGGTGGCTGTTGGCAGGGCTGCGTGGATTGCGAGACTTCACGTGGCGGCACAGCACGGCATGTGTCGCATTGGGCGAAGACATGGCCGCGTTCATCCGCGCCAGAGGTGTCGCACGCTCGCAAATTTCCATCATCGGCAACTGG
>MWDT01000172.1 GCA_002070825.1 Verrucomicrobia bacterium ADurb.Bin122 | reverse complement strand
GCCCTTCCGCGAAGCCGACCTGCTGGCCATCGCCCACACCTACGAGCAAGGCCACGCCTGGCACACCGAACACCCAAAACTTTAACGCGTCCCCTTTCCGCGCCTCCGCCTCATGCAATACGAAGCCGTCATCGGTCTTGAAGTTCACATCCAGATCAAGACCAAGTCCAAGATGTTCACCCGCGTGGCCACAGGCTTTGGCCAGCCGGAAAACACGCTCACCGACCCCGTCGTGCTCGCGTTGCCCGGCGTGTTGCCCGTGCTCAACAAGGAGGCCATCGACAAGACAATCAAGGCCGGCCTCATGCTCGGCTGCACCATCGCCCCGGTCTGCAAATGGGACCGGAAAAACTATTTCTATCCGGACTCGCCGAAGAACTATCAGCTCTCCCAATACGACCAGCCCCTCTGCATCGGCGGCGGCGTCGAGATCGAGTTGCCCGGCCCTTCGCGCAACGTCATGGGCGAGCACAAGACGATCCCGCTCACCCGCATCCACCTCGAGGAAGACGTCGGCAAGCTCAACCACTTCGCGCACGAGTCGCTCGTCGACTACAACCGCGCCGGCACGCCGCTCATGGAGATCGTGTCCGACCCCGCGTTGAAGAGCGCCGACGAAGCCTTCGCCTATCTCACGTCGCTCAAGCAGACGATGATCCACGCCGGCATCTCCGATTGCGACATGGAGAAAGGCCAGATGCGTTGCGACGCCAACATCTCCATCCGCCCCGTCGGCGAGACCAAGCTCGGCACCAAGGTCGAGTTGAAGAACCTCAACTCCATCTCGTTCGTGCGCGACGGCATCTCCCACGAGATTGCCCGCCAACTCGCCGTCGTGAAGGCCGGCGGCACCCTCGTGCAGGAGACGCGCGACTACGACGGCCAGACCGGCGCCTCGCAATCGCTCCGCACGAAGGAAATGGCGCACGACTACCGCTACTTCCCCGACCCCGACCTCATGCCCGTGAAGGTCGACGACGAGTGGAAAGCGCGCATCCAGGCCACCTGCCCCGAGCGCCCCTTCGACAAGCAGCGCCGCTTCATGGAGCAGTACCAGGTGCCCTACACCATCACCTCCGTACTCATCCCCGACCGCGAGCTGTGCGATTTCTTCGAGGAAGCCGCCAAGCTCTCCGGCAAAGCCCAGGCCGTGGGCAACTGGATCGTCAACGACCTCCTCCGCGAGCTCGGTGCCGCCAAACTCTCCCTCGCCGACTCCAAGGTCCGCCCGGCACACATCGCCGCGCTCGTCCAGCTCGTCGACGCCGGCACGATCACCAATCAGGCGGCCAAGGAAGTCTTTGTGGATATGTTCCAGAGCGGCGAGATGCCGGCCGCCATCGTCGAGCGCAAGGGCCTCAAAGCCGAGACCAACACCGACGAGCTCGAGCAATGGTGCCGCGATTCCATCGCCGCCAACGCCAAGGCCCTCGCTGAGTTCAAATCCGGCAAGGAGTCCGCCATCAACGCCTTCAAGGGCCCGATCATGAAGGCCGCCAAGGGCAAGGCCAACCCAAAGCTCGTCGACGAGACCCTGCGCAAGCTCCTCGCAACGATGTAACTGAGGCGCCCCGGCGCCTTCCACTCACAGTCTCGGCCGGCGGACGCGCGTTCGCCGGCTTTTTTGTGCCCATTTCGGCCCGCCCACGGCCCGGTTATCCACATTTTCCGGAGAGTAAATTGTGACAAACTCCGACTTGCGAAACGCCCCGCAGTCCGGCCCCCTTTCGCCCCTCCAGCGACACCCGCCGAGGCGCCCCTCTGAAGCGCCAAATCGACTCATTTTTAGCAATCATGCTCGTTTTTTGCACAACCAGCAGAGCCACTACTAATAGTGGTTTCACCTCACACGAACCACAACTAATTGTGGTGTTGCTTTCCGTTTTCGTTCTATTCTTCTGCCCTCTCTTCGCCGCATCCGTACCGCGGCGGGCCGCTTAGTTCCCCACCCCAAATCACAGCCACTACACTTCCACTTCTCGCTTCGCCATGACCGCTTCGCCATGACCGCGTCGTCCCTCCTTCGTCGTTTCTCTCCCCCCTCCGCCACCCGTGAACGCCTCGTCGTCAAGCGGGATGGCCGTCTCGTTGCCTGGGACCCCTCCAAGATCACCCGCGCCATCGCGCTCGCCTTCTACGACGTCGCGCATGACGGCGCCCCCAACCCCCACGTCGACGATCCCGCCGCGCGCTGGGGCGTCGATTCGCAGACCTTCCTCAAGGCCATGGCCATCACCGAGCGCGCCGCCATGATGGCCGAGCTCTATTTCCATCAGGGCAAACATCCCTCCATCGAGCAGCTCCAGGACATCGTCGAGAAATCCATCGCCGCCGAGGGCGAGTGGGAAGTCGCCCGCCGCTACATCATCTACCGCGGCCGCCAGGCCGAGCGCCGCCTCAACCGCTATCAGGACAACGGCCTCGCCGACTACATCGCCTCCGCCAAGTACGCCCGCTACCGCGCCGAGCTCGGCCGCCGCGAAACCTTCCCCGAGGCCGTCGAACGCGTCGGCCAGATGCACCGCGACAACTTCGCCGCCAAACTCGAGCGCCGCACGCCCGAGCGCATCCCCGAAAACCTCGCGCACCTCGTCGCCCCCACCGACCGCCAGCGCGTCGGCGAGTGGCTCCTCGGCCAGTCGCTCGAAGCTCTGATCAACCGCGCCTTCGAAGCCGTGCGCGACCGCCGCGTGCTCCCCTCGATGCGCTCGCTGCAATTCGGCGGCAATGCGATCCTCAAGAACCACTCGCGCATGTTCAACTGCTCCTACAGCGCGATCGACCGCATCGACTTCTTCAAAGAGTACTTCTTCCTGCTCCTCTCCGGCACCGGCTGCGGCTTCTCCGTGCAAAAGCAGCACGTCGCCCGCCTCCCCGCACTGCCCGTCCGCCCGCGCGACCTCGATCTCACCGTCGTCCACCACACCGTCGGCGACACCATCGAAGGCTGGTCCGATGCCCTCCTCGCGCTCTTCCAGAGCCACTACGACAACACCAAGATCGAGTTCAATTTCTCGCAGGTCCGCCCCCGCGGCGCCGCCCTCAAGACCTCCGGCGGCAAGGCCCCCGGCCACCTCCCGCTCAAGCAGGCACTCAACGAGACCGAGCGCATCCTCTCCGGCGCCAGCGGCCGCAAGCTTCGCCCCATCGAAGTGTATGACATCTGCATGCACATCGCGCGCTCCGTCCTCTCCGGCGGTATCCGCCGCTCGGCCACGATCTGCCTCTTCTCCTGCGACGACGAGGAGATGATGACCGCCAAGACCGGCGACTGGTTCACCAAGAACCCCCAGCGCTCCGCCTCCAACAACTCCGCCATCATCCTGCGCGGCTCCAAGGATGAGGAAACCTTCCGCAAGCTCTTCCAGGCCCAGAAGGAATTCGGCGAACCCGGCTTCTACTTCACCAACGACCTCGAATTCGGCTGCAACCCCTGCTGCGAAATCGGCCTCCACCCCGTCGCCCAGGGCCCATTCTCCGAGGAAGACGTCAAGCACCTGCGCTCCCTCGGCTACGAGGGCCCGCTCGATGCCGACACCCGCCTCTCCGGGTGGCAGATGTGCAATCTGACCACCATCAACGGCGCCATCACCACCACCGACGAGCTCTTCTTCGACGCCTGCATCCAGGCCGCCATCGTCGGCACCCTCCAGGCCGCCTACACCAAGATGCCGTACCTCGGGCCCGTCTCGCGCTTCCTCAACGAGCGCGACGCCCTCCTCGGCGTCTCGATCTGCGGCCTGATGGACAACCCCGAAGTGCTCTTCAACCCGACCACGCTTGAGCGCGGCGCGCACCTCGTCCAGTTGACCAACAAGCTCGTCGCCGAGCTCATCGGCATCCGCCCCGCCGCCCGCCTCACCTGCGTGAAGCCCGAAGGCACCGCCTCGCTCCTCCTCGGCGCCGGCTCCGGCATCCACCCGCACCACGCCCGCCGCTACTTCCGCCGTGTGCAGGCCAACCGCAAGGAGCCGATCTTCCAACATTTCCGCTCCGTCAACCCGCACATGACCGAGCCCTCGGTCTACAACCCCGACGCCGACGACGTCATCACGTTCCCCGTCGAGGCCCCCGCTGGCGCCATCCTCCGCGACGACATCAACGCCCTCGAATTCCTCGAGTTCGTCAAACTCGTCCAGACCCACTGGGTGCAGGCTGGCACCGCCGACCAGAGCCGCTCGCCCGGCCTCCACCACAACGTCTCCAACACCTGCACCGTCCGTCCCGACGAGTGGGCCAACGTCGCCACCTTCATCTGGGAAAACCGCGAGTACTTCACCGGCATCTCGCTCCTCTCCCACGACGGCGACAAGCGCTACGCCCAGGCCCCGCGCGAGTCCGTCGTCACCGAGGACGACATCGCCAAGTGGAACCGCCTCTCCTACCAGACGGTGGACTACACCAAGCTCCTCGAAAAAACCGACGAGACCAAACTCAAAGACATCGTCGCCTGCGCCGGCGGCGCCTGCGACGTCGTCTAATCCGGGCCCACACCAAGCCCAAACCGAAAACCGGACGCGCCCAAAAGGGCCGTCCGTTTTTTTGCTGCCTAACCCCCCCGCCATTTCTGCCGTTGTACGGGTGTGCGGTTGCGCCATGAATGGGCACGCACACAGCCCCTCTTCGCCTTTATGAAAACCCTGCTCGCCTGCCTAGCCATTGGTTCGTGCGCCGTCCTCTCGGCGGCGGAAAACTCCGATATCGCAGCGCCCGTCGTCGCCGGCGGTGGTACCTTCACCCTCGGGAAACCCGAGATGCACCACCGCGGCTGGATCGACCTCAATAAAAACGGCGTCAAAGACGCCTACGAGGACCCCGCCCTGCCCACCGAGACCCGCGTCGCCGACCTGCTCGCCCGCATGTCGCGCGAGGAACGCGTCGGCCAGCTCCTGCAAAAGCTGATGACCGATGCGAGCGACAAAAAGGACGCCGCCCTCGTCACCTCCGGCCAGCTCGGCTCCTTCCTCGGCGTGGCGCCCGATGCCAATCTGCGCAACCGCCTGCAACGCCTCGCCGTCGAGGAGACGCGCCTCGGCATCCCGCTCATCTTCGGCTTCGATACGATCCACGGTTTCCGCACCACGTACCCGATCCCGCTCGGCCTCTCCTGCTCGTGGGACACCACGCTCGTCGAGCGTCTCAGCGCGATGGCCGCCCTCGAATCCACCGTCGTCGGCGTCGATTGGACGTTTGCGCCGATGGTCGACATCGCGCGTGACCCGCGCTGGGGCCGCATCGCCGAGGGCAATGGCGAGGATCCCTATCTCGGCAGCCTCATCGCCGCGGCCTCCGTGCGCGGTTTCCAGGGCAACGATTACGGCCGGCCCGACCGCGTGGTCGCCTGCCTCAAACACTATGTCGGATACGGTGCCGCCGAGGGCGGTCGCGATTACAACACCACCGAGATCGGCCTGCCCACGCTGCGCAACATCTACCTGCCGCCGTTCCGCGCGGGCGTGGAGGCCGGCGCCGGCACGCTCATGGCCGCGTTTAACAGCCTCAACG
>MWDT01000171.1 GCA_002070825.1 Verrucomicrobia bacterium ADurb.Bin122 | reverse complement strand
TTGATTGTAGAGGAGGAGGCGAAGGAGAGACGTCCGTGCCACTGCCCGAAAATATGCCGGATGGTTTCCGTGAGACTGGTCATGCGCCAGTCTGTGGGATCAAAAAAATTGTGGTCGGCGATTTCGGCAGGCGAGTCTTTTGGCCGGGAAACGGTGGTGGTGCTGGTGCCGCGGGATGCGGATGCGACGGCGGTGAGCACCCGGGCGTCGGTGGCCGGGACCTTCAGCCTACCGAAATGTTGGGATTCGAAGATGATGGTGTTGTTTTCCCGGGAGACGAATTTCCCATGCACGCGATCGCCGTTGGTGTACACGAGCACATCTACTCCATCCTCCGCGGGCGCGGCACGCAGGCAGGCGCAGGCCAGGATCACGAGCAGGGGCAGGCACTGGAGGAAGGGGAGACGAAAACACCGCACGCCTGCTACGACGTGTGTCCCTCGAAACTGTTTCAAGAAAACTTCTCTTTTTCGCCTGTTTCAGGGCCGCTTTTTCCCCACGGTGTGCGCCATGCACCACTTTGCCGAAATGACCGGGCCGAATGGCTCTGGCGATCAGTTGGCCGCACTGGAGCGCTGGACGCGCGAGGCCCTCGCGCTTACTGGCGACGCGGTGGTGTTTGTGAACGACCGCGGTTGCACGGACCCTGGCTGCCCGATCTGGGAGGCGACCATCTCGGTGCTGGAGCCCGGGCGCACCCGGACGTGGCGCCTCGTGCACCCGCGCGGGGTTTTTACCAAGATTCTGGTGCGGCAGGCTGTGCTCGCCGCACCAGCGATCGAGGCGTGAGGCGCCCCGACGTGCTCAGGCGTACTGCGGGAGCACCGTCTCGGCGACGGTCGAGTCGAACAGATCTCGGCGGCGGACGCGGTCAAAGGCGTGCATGAGATCGTCGGTGCGCACGCGGGCCCGGCGCTCGCCGGAGTAGTCCTCCACGATGTTGCCGTGGTGCATCATGATGATGCGGTCGGGCAACTGCACGGCCTGCTGCATCGAGTGCGTGACCATGAGCGCGGTGAGCTTTTCTCGGGTGACGATTTCCTTGGTGAGCACGGCGACCTGCGCGGCGCTCTTCGGGTCGAGCGCGGCGGTGTGCTCGTCGAGCAGCAGCAGCTTCGGGCGCAGCCAGGTGGCCATCAGCAACGTGAGCGCCTGCCGCTGGCCGCCGGAGAGTGTGCCGATGGGGTTTTCGAGGCGGTCCTCCAGGCCCATCTTGAGCGAGCGGATGCGGTCGGCGATCTCGTCGCGTGTCTTGTGCGAGAGGGCGAATCCGAGGCCGCGCGGCTGGCCGCGGCGCGTGGCGAGCACGATGTTTTCGGCGATGCTCATCTCGGCGGCGGTGCCGGCGAAGGGGTTTTGAAACACGCGGCCGACGAGCGTGGCGCGGCGGTGCTCGGGCCAGTCGGTGATCGTGTGGCCGTCGAGCTCCAGCGTGCCGGTGTCGGGCAGGAAGGTGCCGGCGACGGCGTTGAGCAGCGTGCTCTTGCCGGAGCCGTTGGTGCCGATGATCGCTGCGAAGCAGCCGTCGGCCAGATCGAGGTCGATGCCGCGCAGGGCGCGGACCTCGTTGGGTGTGCCGGGGAAGAACGTTTTGGTGAGCGAGCGGATCTTAAGCATGGCGGCCTCCGAAAATGCGGCGGCCGAGACGGCCGAACCAGCTGGGCAAAACGAGTGCGGCAAAGACGAACGCCGCGGTCACGAGCTTGAGGTCGTTGGGGTCGAGACCCCAGCGCAGCGCGATGGCGATGAGCAGGCGGAACAGGATCGTGCCCATGATCGCGCCGACGATTGCCATGCCGGGGCTGCATTTCCCGGTGAGCGCCTCGCCGATGATGATGCTGGCGAGGCCCCACACCATCATGCCGATGCCCATCTGCACGTCGGCGAAGCCCTGGTACTGCGCGAGCATCGCGCCGGCGAGGGCGACGAGCGCGTTGGAGACCGCGAGGCCGAAGACGAGCATGCGCTTGTCGTCGGCGCCCTGGGCGCGGGCCATCTGGGCGTTTTCACCGGCGGCGCGGATGATCGTGCCGAGGTGGGTGAGCAGGAAGAAACGCAGCGCAATCGCGACGGCGGCCACGGCGACGAAGACGGTGAGCAGCATCGCAAGGTCGCGTGTGGGCACGGCCCAGCCGGCGACGTTGAGCGCTTCCGCGCCTCCGGCGAGTTTGCGCAGCAACTTCTCGGGGCCGTCGGCGAGCGTGGGCACATCGAGCAAGGGCACGTTGCTGCGGCCCATGACGCGCAGGTTGATCGAGTAGAGGGCCGTCATCGTGAGGATGCCCGAGAGCAGCTCCTGGATGCGGAACTTTGTGTGAAGCAACCCGGTGACGGCACCGGCGGCCGAGCCGGCGAGGCAGGCGACGAGCGTCGCCGCCCAGGGCGACCAGCCATGCACGAGGAGCACGGCGGCGGTCGACGCGCCGAGCGTGATCGAGCCGTCCACAGTGATGTCGCAGTAGCGCTGGATGCGGAAACTGATCAGCATGCCCAGCGCGAGTAGCGAGAGGATGAAGCCGATGGTGAAGGCGCCGATAACGAGCGTCATGAGAGTTCCTCCGAGGTGAATTGGATGGGGGCGCACCAGCAGGCGCCGCGGATGAAGGCACTGTGGCCGAGGCCGAGCGCGGGGCGGTCGTCTTCGACGAGGTGGAGCAGCGCCTGTGGGGCGGCTCCGGCAAAGAGTTGTTGCACGGTGGGAGCCATCTCGATGGGGCCGTTGGGCAGCGGACGGAATGGAAACACCGCCGCATGCGCGTGCACTCGCCAGTCTTTGCGGGAGGGCAGCGCGGGGATCGAGACGCCCTGTGGCAGCGCTTCCGTGGTCGCAAAGGCGACGACGAGGGCGAGATCGCCTCCGTGCACGCGTTCGCCGGAGAAGGAGAGCCACTCGCGCACCGCGGGAAACTCGGCGGGCTTGCTGTCGGCTGCGATCAGGCCGGGGGACTTGGCCCAGGCCATGCCGACGAGCCCATCGATTTCGGCGAGAATCACGGCGGCGACGCTGCGTGCGCCAGTCGTGGCGAAGGCCGCGTCGAGGAGCTGTTCAATGTTTAACGCTGATCCGGAGTCGTCGGGCTGAAAACGCACGACATGGGAAAACGGGCCGGTGGCGTGGAGGGCATCGGCCACGCGGAGTTTGGGGACGAACTGGCCGGTGCCGACGAGGTAGTCGGGCGCTTCACTGCCGTCGCCGGGGAGGTAGGCGGTGCAGCCGCCGACCGAAAGGAAGTCGCCGAGGTGGGCGGCGAGATCGTCGCCCTGTCCCGGCGTGCCGATGCCGAGTGCGGTGCGCTCGGCGCCCAGCTCGAGCTCGCGGCAGGCGGCGAGGTTGACTCGGCTCCACGTCTGCCAGCGCCCGAGATTGGCGGCGCGCAGTGGGGCCGATGCGCCGCCGAGCGGATGGATCTCGACGTCCATGCCGGGAGCGGTCCAGCCGCCGGCTTTCGCGTGCTTGGCCGGTGCCTTGGGCGCCGGGTTATCCGTGGCCACGGCGCCCTCGTCGAGGGCGAGCAGCGAGTCGAAGCCCGACATGCGCAGCGTCTGCACGATGAAGTCGGCAGCGCGGATGATCTTGAAGGAGCCCTGGACGGCGGCGGCTTCGCGGTGCGTCTGCAACAGCGAGCGGATGCCGGCGGAGCTGAGGTACTCGAGGCCGCTGGCATCGAGGCGGAGTTGATGGTGGCCTTCGCGCACGGCGCGGCGCGTGGCTTCGAGGAAGTGCTCGGCCCAGGCGGCGTCGAGCCGGCCTTCGGCTTTTATCTCAAGCCGGTCCGGGTAGGCGGTGGTGGTGAGTTTCATTGAAGGAGGGAAATGAGGGACTGGTCAGCCGAGTTCGAATGAGGTGTTGCCAAAGATGCGGTGGAGCGGGAGTGCGGGCGCGGGCCCCTTGTACATGCGCACGGTTTCGAAGACGCGCTGCAGCGAGTGGGCTTGGGCGAGTGCGAGGGCGGCCGGGTTGGCCTCGGGTACGTCCAGATGGAAGGTGCTCCCGGCGGGGAGTCCCGCGGTGAGCTGGGTAAACAGGCGAGCGGCCGTCGTGGGGGCGTCGGCGAACAGCGGTCCGATTTTCCAGCCGCGCAGGCAGGGACGGATGACTCCGAAACCGTGGAGCTGCGTGCCTTCGTATACGGCGAAGCCCTCGGTGCCAGGTTGGGCGAGCCAGGCCCGCAGGAAGGTGCCGCGAGCGGCGGGAAAGAGCGGGGCGTCGTAGGCTTCGACGGCGGCGAGCTCGGCGAGCCCGATGCGCCGCAGTCCGTGGTCGATTGGAAAGGTGGTGCCGGTGGCGCGCGTCTTGCCCTCGAAGCGGATGCTTCGGTAGGCGCGGCGGAATCCGCACCGGGTGTAGTTGGCCTCCTGGGCGAGCACGCCATCGAGGCCGATGACGCGGCCCTGGAGGGACTGGAGTGCATAGTCCCAGAGCATCCGGCCGAAGCGTTGCCCGCGGTATTCGGGGCGGACGATGTAGAATCCGAGGAACGCAAATCCCGGTTCGTAGCGCACGGCGGAGAGGCAGGCGACGGGTTCGTCGTCGAGAAACAGGCCCCAGAAGCCGGCTGGGTCGGCGGCGAGAAAACTGGCGTGGTCGGTGAGCCCGGGATTCCAGCCTTCGGCCGACGCCCAGGCGATGGGGATCGTGTGGATCTCCTCTTGCGTGAGGTTGCGGATGATGGGCGTGGCGCCGTTCATGGCTGGAGTGCGTCGGCGCGGTGCAGGTGGTCGCGCACGACTTTGAGGAACAGCCCGGGCTGTTCCAGATGGTGGAGGTGCGAGGCGTGGGGCAGGACGGCCATCGCGCCGCGAGGCAGGCGGTCGCGGAAGAGCTGCACGGAGGTGGGCGCAGCCTCGTCGTGCTCGCCGCAGACGAGCAGCGTGGGCTGCACGATCTCGTGGAGGCGCGGGAGCAGATCGTGGCCCTTGAGCGTGCCGGTGACGGTGAACTCGCTGGGCCCCCACATCGTGAGGTAGAGGTCGAGATTCATCTGGCCGAGCGATTGGGTGACGTTTCCTGGCCACGGATCGAGGCGGCAGAGGTGGCGGTGGTAGTAGTCCATCATCGCCGCTTGGTACGCCTCGCCGAAATCGCCGGTGCGCTCGGCTTCGGCGACGACGGTTTGTTGGGCGGAGGGCAGTTCGGCGAGATGGGCGCGCTGGTCGGCCTCCCAGCGCGGCGTGCTGAGCAGAGGGCCGCAGAGCGTGAGGCTGTGCACACCCGCCGGGCGCTCGCGCAAGAGATACTCGGCGGCGAGCATGCAGCCCCACGACTGGCCGAGCAGATGTATGTTTTGCAGGCCGAGCGCGGAGTGCAGGGCGGCCAGCTCGGCGACATAGTGCTCGAGGGTGTAGAGGGATTTGTCGGTGGGGCGTTCGGAGCGTCCGCAGCCGAGCTGGTCGTAGAAGATGACCGGACGTTCGTCGGCGAGCTCGGCGACGACATCGGGCACGCTCAGAAAGCCGGGCCCGCCGTGGACGACGAGCAGCGGGACGCCAGCGCGGCCATCGCCGTGGATCGCGTACCAGAGGCGG
>MWDT01000170.1 GCA_002070825.1 Verrucomicrobia bacterium ADurb.Bin122 | reverse complement strand
CTGGGCCTGTTGAGCCCGAGCCAGAACGGGCAGAGCGACATCACGGAGCTTTACACCGCCCGGTTTGGGCAACCGGCACCGGGGCAGAAGGTGTTTATCGTCACCAGCCAGACGCGGAACGGCTGGAAGGGGCCGAACTGGATCCACAGCGCCATCGTCCCGCCCTCGTCCACGGCCAAATCTCAGCAAGCCACTGAAAAGGCGCCAGTTAAAAAAGCGAAGCCCGCCTCCGCCTCGCCCTCTTCCACTGCCCGCACGACCGTTTCTTCTTCGTCGTCTCAGACTATGTACAAGGGGAGTACACCGGAGGCGTGGCAGGAGCACATGGAAAATAAGCATGAACCCCCTTTGAGCATCCTTGGTACACCCCTTGTACACGGCCTATTGGGAGCTATAAGCTGGCTGGGGAGGCTGGGGCGATTGGGAATGGCGGGAGGGCGTGCTTGAGGGAGAGATGGGGACAGTTTTTGCCGGGTTGACCGGGTAGTTGGGGTCATCCGACGCGGATGATCGGGAGTTTTGCCGCCAGGGAAGGCTCTCGCGGGGATGGTTATTGTACCTGTGGCTTTGAAGCCTTGAGGACGGAGCAAGGCATTGGGCGGAGGGGTGACGATTTTTCGACGGTTCCGGGACTGGTGCTTTTGGAGGTCATCGAGCAGGGCCTGAGAATGCGATTCGATGCTCGGGAGACACCAGAAGGTGTGCCATAACGAGTGTGCCATTGGTTAAAAAAGTGTGCCAACCTGGCACAAATGGCACAGTTTTCAGGTTGCCAGTTTTGGAGTTGGATTATTCATAAGTGACTGGAGATAGTGTGTTTATAAAAAAGTTGGGGCGCTGGCATTGGCACTGCTTTGAAGATGGCGGATTGTTGTATCCTGAGGCTATTTTATGGCAAAAGTAATAGGCATTGATTTAGGCACCACGAACTCGTGCATGGCGGTCATGGAAGGCGGGGAACCGGTTGTGTTGGAGAATTCGGAGGGGCGTCGCGTGACGCCGTCGGTGGTGGCGTTTACGAAGACCGGCGAGCGGTTGGTGGGGGATACAGCCAAGCGGCAGGCGGTCACCAACTCGAAGAATACCGTTTATTCGATCAAGCGGTTCATGGGGCGCAAGTTTTCGGAAGTGGAAGAGGAGCGCAAGCGCGTGCCGTATAAAGTGGTGGCGGCGGCCAATGGCGACGCGGTGGTGGAGGTGGAAGTGGACGGCAAGCCCAAGCAGTACACCCCCGCCGAGATTTCGGCGATGGTGCTGGGCAAGCTGAAGGCGGATGCGGAGATGCGGCTGGGGACGAAGATCACCCAGGCGGTGATTACGGTGCCGGCGTATTTCAACGATTCGCAGCGGCAGGCGACGAAGGACGCCGGGCGCATTGCGGGGCTGGAGGTGCTGCGCATCATCAACGAGCCCACGGCGGCGTCGCTGGCCTATGGCCTGGACAAGAAGAAGGACGAGAAGATCGCCGTGTATGACCTGGGCGGCGGGACGTTTGATATTTCGGCGCTGGAGCTGGGAGAGGGCGTTTTCGAGGTGAAAGCCACCAACGGGGACACCCACCTGGGGGGCGACGATTGGGACGGCCGGATCATGGACTGGATCCTGGCGGAGTTCAAAAAGGAGCACGGGATGGACCTGCGCAACCAGGCCGACGCCCTGCAGCGCCTCAAGGAGGAATCCGAGAAGGCCAAGATCGCGCTGTCCAGCTCGCAGGTGTACGAGATTAACCTGCCGTTCATCACGGCGGACGCCAGCGGGCCGAAGCATATCAGCATGAAGCTGACGCGCGCCAAGATGGAGCAGTTGTGCGACGACCTGTTCGAGCGCACGACCGGGCCGGTCATGAACTGCCTCCGGGACGCGGAGTTTCAGAATGCCCAGATTGACGAGCTGGTGCTGGTGGGCGGCATGACGCGCATGCCCAAGGTGGTGGAGACCGCCCGGAAGCTGGTGAACAAGCCGCCGCACCAGGGCGTGAACCCGGATGAAGTGGTGGCGGTGGGGGCGGCCATCCAGGCCGGCGTGCTCAAGGGCGACGTCAAGGACGTGCTGCTGCTGGACGTGACGCCGCTGTCGCTAGGCATCGAGACGCTCGGCGGGGTGTTCACCAAGCTCATCGAGCGCAACACGACCATTCCCACGCGCAAGTCGGAGATTTTCTCGACCGCGGCGGACAATCAGCCCGGCGTGGAGATTCACGTCCTGCAGGGCGACCGGCCGCTGGCGCGGGACAACAAGACCATCGGCAAGTTTCACCTGACGGAGATTCCGCCCGCGCCGCGCGGGGTGCCGCAGATCGAGGTGGCGTTTGACATTGACGCCAACGGCATCCTGCACGTGAGCGCCAAGGACCTGGGCACGGGCAAGGAACAGAAGATCACCATCACCGCCAGCAGCGGCCTGAGCAAGGACGAGATCGAGCGGATGCGCAAGGACGCCGAAGCGCACGCGGAGGAAGACAAGAAGCGGCGCGAGGAGATCGAGCGGCGCAACGAGGCGGACAACGCGGTGTATCGCTCGGAGAAGATGCTGAAGGATTTTGCGGACAAGATCTCCGGCAACGACAAGAGCCGGATCGAGGGCGCCATTGCGGAAGTCAAGGAGGCGCTGAAGGGCACCGAGGCCGACCCGATCCGGGCGGCCACGGAGAAGCTCAACGAGGCCTGGCAGTCGGTGTCCGCAAGACCGAAGAGGGCGCCCGCCGAGGACAAGAAAGGCCCGGACGAGGGGCCGATCATTGACGCGGAGGTCGTGGACGACAAGAAGTAGCTTTTTCCCGCTCGCTCGGGCGGCGGGATTTTGATTCAACGCATAAACAAACAAACCAAAAGAGAAACAAACTATGGCATTAAACGTAAAACCCCTCGGCGACCGCGTTCTGGTTGAACCGGTCGAGGAGAAAGAAGTCAAAAAGGGCGGAATCATTATCCCCGATACCGCCAAGGAAAAACCGCAGGAAGGGATTGTGCGCGTGCTGGGCACGGGCAAAACCGACGAGGACGGCAAGAAAGTGCCGTTTGAAGTCAAGGTGGGCGACCGGGTGCTGGTCAGCAAGTATGGCGGCACCGAAATCAAGATTGACAACAAGGAGTACAAGCTCCTGAGCTCGGATGACCTCCTGGCCATCCTCACCTGACCGGCGACGACGGAATTTATCAACTATTAACCATTGACAATTAACTAACTTATGGCAGCGAAACAATTACTCTTCGATGAAGCCGCCCGGCAGGCTGTGCTGCGCGGGGTTTCCAAACTTTCCAAAGCGGTTTGCGCCACCCTCGGCCCCAAGGGCCGCAACGTGGTGCTCGACAAGAAATTCGGCTCTCCGACGGTGACCAAGGACGGCGTCACGGTCGCCAAGGAAATCGAGCTGGAGAATCCGTTTGAAAACATGGGCGCCCAGATGGTGCGCGAAGTCGCCAGCAAGACCAGCGACGCCGCCGGCGACGGCACCACGACCGCGACGGTTCTGGCCGAGGCGATTTACCGCGAGGGGCTCAAGTTCGTGACCTCGGGCGCCAACCCGATCGGCATTCAGCGCGGCGTGCTGAAGGCCGTCGAGGCCGCCGTGGGGCACCTGGACAAGATCTCCAAGAAGGTCAAGGACAAGGAGGAAATCAAGCAGGTGGCGACGGTGTCCTCCAACTGGGACGCCACCATTGGCGAGATCATCGCCGACGCGATGGACAAGGTGGGCAAGGACGGCACGATCACCGTGGAAGAAGCCAAGTCCATCGAGACCACGCTCGAAGTGGTCGAGGGCATGCAGTTTGACAAGGGGTATCTCTCGCCCTATTTCGTCACCAATGCCGAGGCGATGGAAGCCAAGCTGGAAGACGCCTACGTGCTCATTTTCGAGAAGAAGATCAGCAGCCTCAAGGACATGCTGCCGCTGCTCGAGAAGGTGGCCAAGGTCGGCAAGCCGATGCTGATCATCGCCGAGGAAGTCGAGGGCGAAGCCCTGGCGACGCTGGTGGTGAACAAGCTGCGCGGCACGCTCAACGTTTGCGCGGTCAAGGCGCCGGGCTTCGGCGACCGCCGCAAGGCCATGTGCGAAGACATCGCCATCCTCACCGGGGGCAAGTTCATCAGTGAAGACCTCGGCATCAAGCTGGAGAGCGTGGAGCTGAGCGACCTGGGCCGGGCCAAGAGCATCGTGGTGGACAAGGAAAACACGACCATCGTGGAAGGCGCCGGCAAGAATGCCGACATCCAGGGGCGCGTGAACCAGATTCGCCGCCAGATCGAGGAGACCACCTCGGACTACGACCGCGAGAAGCTCCAGGAACGCCTGGCCAAGCTGGCCGGCGGCGTGGCCGTCATTAACGTCGGCGCGGCCACCGAAACCGAGATGAAGGAGAAGAAGGCGCGCGTCGAGGACGCGCTGCACGCGACCCGCGCGGCAGTCGAGGAAGGCATCGTCGCCGGTGGCGGCGTGGCTCTCATCCGCTGCCTGGAGGCCATTGACAAAGTCAAGAGCGCCAATGAAGACGAGGCGATCGGCGTGGGCATCGTCAAGAAGGCGATCGAATACCCGACCCGCGAGCTGGCCAACAACGCCGGCGTGGAGGGCTCCATCGTCGTCGAGGAAGTCAAGAAGCGCAAGGGCAACGAGGGCTACAACGTGGCCGACAACCGCTACGAAGACCTCGTCAAGGCCGGCGTGGTGGACCCCAAGAAGGTCAGCCGCACCGCGCTGCAGAATGCCGCGTCCATCGCGGGCCTGCTCCTGACCACGGAATGTCTCATCACCGAGATTCCGGAGAAGGAGAAGAAGGCGCCGATGCCGGGTGGCCCCGGCGGCATGGGCGGCGACATGGATTATTAATCCCGGCCGGGTCCCGGGCCGGCGCGCGCCGGCCCGGGCACCCGGAGCCGCGTTTTTAGAGGAACGAGGAAGCGAGCGAGGCGGACGCATGTCCGCTTCGCTTTTTCTTTGCCGGGATGGCCGCGCGCGCCCGGCGTGGAGGGCGGCGTCCGCGCGCCGGGGGGCTTTTGCCCGGGGTTGGCGATGGCGCTTGACAAATCCGGCGCGCTGGGCGAGGGTAGGGGAGCCGAATCAGGGGGCGTACTGGTTTCGACTTGGTTGGTGCGCCAGAGGCGGCATGCCGAGGATGGTTCGTTGGCCTCGTTAATCATCGGACCGAACAATAATTGCTAACGAAGAATTAGCTCTCGCGGCCTAAGCGCCACGACGTTCACCGGCGGACACCTGCTACGCCGGATGAGCGCCACAGCAGGAGTAGGCTCGACGCGGCGTCCGCGCGCGGCGGGTTGAAGTTCTTATCCTGCGGGCTAGGCTGGGCGACTCGGAGTCAGGCCGCCATCGCCCGGCAGAAAACTCTCTCCTGACTAAGCATGTAGTCGCGGCTGGCAATCTGGCTAAGGACCCGGGTTCAACTCCCGGCGCCTCCACCACGCTGGATGGTGAACCGATCCCCGGCAGCGGGGAAACCATCCAGGCCGCAGACTGCCTCGAAGTTGTCGAGCTGATGCGCGGCCAGACGCCATTTACCGCCAGCCGAGCGCCCCGGGACTACATGACCGAGGTGCTCTCCGGCATCGAAGGCGGGCCGACCCAGCCGTTGCCGGAGGAC
>MWDT01000169.1 GCA_002070825.1 Verrucomicrobia bacterium ADurb.Bin122 | reverse complement strand
CTTGCGCAGCGGGTGGTACGGATAACCGTCCCACATCAGGATGCGGCGCAGATCGGGATGCCCGGCAAACTGGATACCAAACATGTCGTAGGCTTCGCGCTCGTGCCAGTTGGCCCCCGCCCACAGCGGGACGACCGATGGCATCGACGGCGACGCATCGTCCTCGCACGCCGCCGCCACGCGCACATAGCCATGCGTGGTCGTGGAAAACAGATGCCAGACGACCAGGAAACGCGGCGAGACGCCTTCGCCCTGATCGAGCGCCGTGAGGTCCATTAGCATGTCGTAGCCGTGGCTATCGCGCAGCGTTTTCAGCAGCGCGGAGGCGGAGGCTGCGGAGACGTTGACCGCCGGGTAGTCGGCGCTGGGCCGGGGCGTGAGAGCTGGAAACTGGCCTTGCAGGGTGGCGATGATATCGGAAGTGGCGGTCATCGAAAGTGGTGGATGTTGCGTGGCTTGGGCGGGCTCAGGCCTTGAACAACTGCTGGGCGCCGGCGGTCGTGCGGATCTTGTTTTGGAGCGTCCCCAGCGCGTCGAGGATCGCCTCCGGGCGCGGCGGGCAGCCGCTGATGTACACATCGACGGGCAGCAGGCGGTCGATGCCCTGAAGCGTGGCGTAGCTGCGGTACATACCGCCCGAGCTGGCGCAGGCGCCCATCGCGATCACCCACTTCGGGCCGGGCATCTGGTCGTAGATGCGGCGCACGAGTGGCGCCATCTTGTAGGTCACCGTGCCCGAGACGATCATGCAGTCGGCCTGGCGGGGCGAAAAGCGCATCACCTCCGCGCCGAAGCGCGAGATGTCGAACCGCGCCGCGCCCGAGCTCATCAACTCGATCGCGCAACACGCCAGCCCCATCGGCATCGGCCAAATGGAGTGGGTGCGGATCCAGTTCACCACCGCATCGAGGTTGGAGACGATGACATTGCCCTCGATTTTGTTGTCGTAGTGAAGCTCGGTATTGGCGGAAACCATGTTACGTGGATGCGTTGGCAAACGTTCGCAGAAAAATCAGCTGAGGGTTAGCAGTGGGAGGGGTTCGAGCAAGTCGCATTTGGGAAATTCCACGAGAGATGGATTGATGAGGATTTTCCATTGACCCCGAGAAAACAGCTTGCCCATATCTGCGCCCCTTGTGCTTTTGGCGCGTGCTCCGGCACGGGTCGGTGCAAGTCAGGACTGGAAAACTGGAGAGGTGGCTGAGTGGTTGAAAGTACCCGCTTGGAAAGCGGGCGTAGGGAAACCTACCGGGGGTTCGAATCCCCCCCTCTCCGCCAGTTTTCGCCCCGAGCGGGGGAAATTCGTAGTCGGTCTGCCGGCTGCCCGCGCACCGCGCCTGCGCTCCGCACACCTTGAGGTGTCGCCCGGCGTTTTTCACCCTTCACTTTTCGGCCTTCACTCTTTTCCGAGCCAACTTGTCGCTTGCGCCGCTCAAGGGTGTAAGCCTTGACTCCCGGCCATGTTGCCAGCCCCAGCATGCACGAGCCTGTACGCGACGAGAAGAATCTGCGCGCCCGTCCCAATCATGGACGCATCAAGGCGAGTCCATAACAGGGACAGGCTGAAAATGGCTGCACGACGACGCGGCGATTTGGGTTTCAGTTTTGAGTGCGGTCGGCGCGCGACAGCGCCCCGATCCGCAGCAAGAATCGCCCGCCGAGCGCAGTTGGCAGCACCGCGCATCTACCGGAAACGCGGGAGAAAGCGTGGACGCTGTCTAGGCTCTGACTGACGAAAAAGGGGGCCGAAGCCCCCGTGCTCAGTCCTCGTTCGGGAGCATGAGCGTGAGCACCGGCGCGGGTGTGTCACCGGGGCCGATGTGCAGTTTCAGCTCGTGCGTGCGGGTTGCGATGATGGCCCGGAAGCGGATTTGATCGGCGTCCTGCTTGGTCCGGATGGCGAGCTTGACCATCGTGGAGATGTCGTGGCAGATGCCGGAGACGTCCTGGCCGGGCCGTTGAAGGGCCGACTCAATGATGCCCCAAACCGTCGAGGTGCAGGCAAAGGGATGTTTCCAATGCTGCTTGATGGAATCGACCTGGCTCAGGTCGACGAGGACGCCGTCCTCGATGGCCTGCTTGCGGGAGTAGGAGTAAACGACCTCACCGAACGGATCTTCTTGAGTCATGTTTCGTGCCGTTCGGCCCGTGGGGCGTGCGTCACGACTCGTGACCTTATCGCCTACTGCCGATTGGCGATTTTCGCCCCACACCCGAAAGTCAAAGCGCTGGGTGGAGCGCCGAGGAAGAGTCCCGCGCAGCGGGACCGATCGAGGGGGAAGCGGAACGTTTGCGCGTGGTGGAGCCGCGCAGCGGGCTACCTTGACCGGGTGTAGAATGGCGAAAACAGCGGCTGGCAGTCGCTAGAAGAAAACGAGCAACGCGAGCATCTGTATGTTGGCCCCATGATTGCACTGGCTCGCAACGCGTGTTGCGCGACCTTCTTCTTGACAAAACTGACCGAGCGGTCAGGAAAAGAACCGTGCGGACAAAGAATCGATCAAAAAGAAGCGCTGGTTCGTTCATCGAACTCGCCAGGCGCAGGCAGCTGGTTGACTGCGCGATCGAATGTCTTGCAGCGGAAGGATACGTCGGCGCCTCGCTTGCGACGGTGGCTCGGCGTGCCGGTGTTAGTAAGGGCGTCATACTTTACCATTTCCGGAGCAAAGACGCGCTCGTGGAAACAACCGTAGAGGAGATATTTCGTGAGCTCGCGGAGTTCATCGTGCCCCGAATCAGGGCGGAGCAGAATGCACGTGGTCGGCTCCAAGCTTTCATCCGGTCTCAGTTGTCTTTCTTGGAGCGGCATCGTTCGCATCTACTTGCTGTGTCCTACATTCTAGTGAACCACCGCAACACTCGCGGTGAATTCTACCTTCGAAATAAGGCAGAGCGGGACGCCCAAGCTGCGATCCGTGCGATCTTGGAAGAGGGCCAATCACGCGGGGAATTCCGCGCATTCGCGATACGGCCGATGGCCGCGACGATTCTCAACGCCCTTAACGGAGCTCTTAGTCAGTGGGTCACGGATACGAGTCTGCCCCTTAGTGATTACGCCGAGGAACTGGTAACCACCTTCGACCTAGCCACGCGTAAAGAGCCGCGCTCAGTCATCCCCTCAAACCAGACTTCATTATGAAAGCTACCCTCCGCCTAGCCGCACTAAGCGCGGCCTTCTCATTTCTCACACCTCAGATCGCGGTTTGTTCATCTGAACCCGACGTGACTGCGCCTTCCCCTTTCGGCGCAAACTGGGGCTATTTGTATGGTCACACCGGAGTCAAACCACGCCCGTTCTTGTCGGCGGTGCGAGAGCTTGGCGGAGGCTTTTCACGGGTTGTGTTGTTTTGGCAGCAGATTGAGCCGCAGAAGGGACAATTCGATTGGTCCGCGCTCGATACTTATGTGAACGACCTCGAAGGACCGGACGAAGGTTTTGTCACCCTGTATTCTGCATCCATGTGGGCCACGCAAGTCCCCGCGAGCATGATGCCGGCGACGTCTTCGAAAGATCCAGAGGATTACTACCGATTCGTTTACGAGACAGTTAAGCGTTACCGTGGCCGCGTTCGTTATTGGGGCAACGACTCCGAACCGACGAATCCGGCATTCTGGGGAGGTTCCAAGGAACAATTCGTCGCTCAACTTCGTGTCTTCCGTCGGGCGGTAAAAGACGCTGATCCGGATGCCCTCGTAGTTCTCGGGGGCTGCGACGGGCTCTTTGTCCCGCCCGGGCTAAAGACTCCCTCTGGAGAGGAGGTCCCCGCGATTCCTCATCAAGACGTTGCACTCGGGTTCTTCGAATACGTTTTTCGCGAAGCCGCGGATGCGTTCGACGTTTTTGATCTGCACCTCTACCTCGATCCCGAAACAATCGGTCCCCGCGTCGAGTATATCCGTGAGCGGATGCGCGCTCAGGGGTTCGAAAAGCCAATTATCGCAGGCGAATATGGAGGTCCGAGCTTCTACGAATTTCCGGAGAACTATAAATACATCGACCTCGTGATGAAATGGTCGGTGAAGCCCGACGAGAAGGGCATAGCCCAAGTTGATCCAAAGATCGGGCAATCCATCGCTGCGATGTATGAGCAGATGGCCGGTCTTTCACCGCAAACTCAGATGTTCATGCAGGGTTGCTCCCCTGAACTCGAAGCGAAGTACCGCCGAATCCAATCGCGGACGCTCGTGATGCAGAACCTCTTCATTCTTTCGACCGGCATCAAGCGCTCGCTCTATTGGCAGTACTCGCCTGCGACGAACAATCGAGACGACATCATGGCCCTGATGTTCAGCAAGTTTGGGCTGACGATGAACGACAACGAATCGCTGAAACCCACTCCCACAGCGGCGACGTACAAAAGAATGGTTTCCGTCCTGAAGGGCGTGAAGACTGTGACGCGCATCGCTGTCACGGATCATCCGTCGATTCTACTGTTTCAGGTCGATCGCGGCGCGCGCGGACTTGCCCTGGTCGTCTGGGAACGTCGCGACCGATTCAGTGGCGAGGATGTACCCGCCATCGAATTCAAGTGGCCATCAAAATGGATTCAGGTGCGGGCTGAAGATGCTTTCGGTGAGGCGCAAAACGCGACCGTTTCGAATGGCAAAATTACCGTTTCCGTTGGACCAACACCAATCTACCTGACCGAAGCTCCGAAATGATCGGGCACGGTGCTGAGACGAGCAACGCAAGCATCGGGTCGTTGATCGTGCGTGGTTCGTCCATCGGCGGAGGAGACAAGAAAGGCGGCCGGTCGATCCGGCCGCCGTGGCGCGCAAGGGTCACTCGCCCTGTTCGGCTTTCAGCTTCGCGAGCTGCTCGAAGATGAAGGTGTGCGCGTGATCGGCGAGCTTGGCGACGAGCGGGAGGTCGTCCCGACCGAAGCTATCCGTGTCATAATCCGTAACAGGGACAGGCTGAAAATAGCTGCATAAGTTGCTGATTATGGTGGAGCGAATTTCTTGGGTTGCATGCGTGAAGCCAGAATCAAGGTCCCGGTGGATTCGGGCGATGCCGTCTATCACTGCATCACCCGCGTCGTGAACGGTGAACGCCTCCTCGACGAGCCGGCTCGCGAAGTCCTCCGCAAGCAGCTCTGGCAGGTCGCTGCCTTCTGCGGCGTGCGCATCCACACCTACGCGATCCTATCCAACCATTTCCATGTCCTATTGATGGTGCCCCAGCGGGCACCTCTCTCCGACGCCGAACTCCTGCGGCGCTATCGAACGCTTTACCCCACGCCCACCAAGTTCCAGGCGGCCCGGCTTGATGTGATCGAAGGCGAACTTCGCTCCGGCGGCCCCGAAGGCGATGCCTGGCGCAAACGTCAGCTCGCGCTCATGGGCGACGTCTCCCAGTTCATGAAACTGCTTAAGCAGCGCTTCTCTATTTGGTTTAACAAAAGCCACCGCCGCTACGGCACGCTCTGGGCCGAGCGTTTCAAATCTCTCCTCGTCGAGCCCACCGGCCGCGCCATCGAAACCGTCGCCGCCTACATCGACCTCAACCCGGTCCGAGCCGGTCTCGTGGACGACCCCAAAGATTATCGCTTCTGCGGCTATGGCGAGGCCGTCGCCGGCAACCCCGACGCGCAACGCGGACTCCTCTCGCTGCGCGGCGAA
>MWDT01000168.1 GCA_002070825.1 Verrucomicrobia bacterium ADurb.Bin122 | reverse complement strand
GGCGTTTTTTCTTAGCGAGATCAGGGCGGGCAATATCCATGTTGCCCACTCTCTTTGCAGGGGGTGTGCCAGATGTTTAATTAATTCTCAACTCGTTGTGGGCTAATGTTAAGAAATAGCTCCTCGTTGTTTTACGGATCGCGGGTGGAGTGTTTTTGGGATTTAGTCGTCCCATAAGTGGGACGGGTTGCGGTAGCAGGCCGGACGGGGCGATTAGGCCGCGGGTTTTGCGGTGGCCGGGGAGGGTGGCGGTGAAGTGTCCGGTGCTGCGCCACAGGGCTACTACATATGCTGGACGACGGAGTCATTTAGCCCCTTCGTGCCCCTCGTCGCTCAGGACAAATTTCGGACACACCGGTAATTCGCCGGTAACAAATGCCCCGTACACTGCTGCCGATGATTACCTCCATTCCTTCCAGTCTTCCACCGAGCTGCATCCGCAGGCTCGCCGTAGCCGTTTGTCTGGCCGGTCTCGTGCACACGAGCACGGCCGCACCGGACGCCAATCCGCCCACGATTTCCGAAATGCTTGAGCTCGGCGTGTACACCGAGGAGACCAAGGGCGACCTCGATGCCGCGATGCAGTGCTACCAAAAGGTCATCGCCGACTCCACTGCCTCGCAGTCGCTCGCCGCCGAGGCGCTCTTTCGCCTCGGGATCTGCCAGGACAAGAAGGGCGACCTCGCCAGCGCCACCGCCTCGTTTGAGAAACTTGTCCGCGACTATCCCAAGGAGAAGGAACTCGTCGCCTCTGCCAGCGACTACCTCGCCGACGGTGCCGCGCTCCTCCCCGCCCCGTGGCAGGATGGCGAAACGCTCACCCTCGATCTCAAGCTTCCCTCCGGCATCAAGATTGGTGCTGCTAGCTACGCGGTGCGTGCGGCCCAGTACGACGGACGCCCCACCTGGCAGTTCAAATCCCTAGTGTTCGCCAACACCATTTCCCTCAGCACGACCGAAGTCGAATCGAGCTCGATGAAGCCGACCCACGCCGAGTGGATCATCCGAGGAATGGGCCAGACCGAGACCACCTACACCGGCGGTCGCGCCGAGCTGAAGGCCAAGGGCCTCGAACCCCGTACCATCGAGCTGGCTGGCGTCGTCTACGACAACGAGGAGTCGCTACAGCTCATCCGCCGCCTGCCGCTCGCCGCAGGATTCAAGAAAACCATCAACGTCTTCGTGGCTCCGAATGGGGGCGTAATTGTTCCGGTTCAGCTCGAAGTCACCGGGGCCGAGACCATCCAGTGCGCGGCCGGAACCTTCGCCTGTCACAAGGTGTTGCTGACACTGTGCGGCACATCCCAGACCCTGTGGTACTCCACCGATGCCACCCACACCCTCGTGAAATTCGAAGCAGCCGGAGTGATCGGCGAACTTTCCGCCATCAAACGCAGCGGTCCCGACCAGCCGACGCCCCTTCACGAACCCACGCTCGGCTACAGCTTCGTTGCCCCCGCCGGCTGGCTTGCGCGTCCCGGTAACCTCGCCGCCAAATACACGACCTTCAACCTCGCCGACGAAGCAGGTACGGCCGTCATCACCGTCTCGGCCACTCCGCAGAAGGATTTTGCTCCGGAGCAAGTTGCCTCCGTACGCGCTTACGCCGACCATCAGGTCGCCATGGGTAAGCAGTTCACCCCGGTCTTCGAAGTCCACCCGGACTCGTGGAAGGAGACCACGGTGGGCGGCCAACCCGCGCTCACCTGCGTGGCCGATCATGCTCGTCCACCGATGAAAAATCTCGCGGTCAGCACCTACGCCCTCGTCGATGGTAACGCCGTCTGCATCACCGCCTACGTCGATCCCGAGAACCTCGAGGCGCTCCGCCCGAATTACGACGCCCTGATCGCATCCTACAAAAGCAAGTAACCAACCTTGGTACACACCCGGGCTGCGACTGCGCCGCCCGGGTGTTGCCGTTTCGACCAGAGAACTCCGCGCCCATGAAAACCAAGTTCTTCTCACGCTCCACCAGTCTCGCGCGTTGCACCATTGATGCTGTCGGCATTGAGCAGGAGATCAACGCCTGGCTCGCCGCGCACCCCGCCATCACCGTGACCGACATCAAGCACTCGGAGCTCGGAAACATCTGGAGCTACGTGCAACTCGTCGTCGCGATCTACTACACGGAACCAGCCAGCTGAACCGTTCCTCGGCGCGCCCGCCCCGGGCGCGTCTCCCCATTCCGATGCACCTTCTTCGCAGCTCCTCCGGCACGATCGGCCGAACCGCCGGCGCGTGGCTTACGCTGCTGTTGTTGTTCGTGGTGCTCGTGCCCTCGGCCTGCCTCCTCTGGTTCGTCAACCGCGCCGCGGAGAACGAGAACCTTGCCGTCCGCCAGAAGCTGGTCGAAGCCTACCGCGCCCACCTGTTGCTGGCCCAGGAGCGAGCCCAGTCCTACTGGTTGCGCCTCGGCCCCGATTCCGCCGCAGTCGAGCACGAATCCGCGCCCGCCCTCTTTGCCCGCCTCGTCCGCGACGGTGTCGCCGATGCCGTCGTCGGCTTCGATGCCTCCGGTCTCGTCCTCTATCCCAACGATAGTCGCCCGTCGGCTGCCGTCGTCGTCGATCGGCGCTGGCGCGAAGCCCGCGTCTGCGAGCAGACCGATCCACGCCAGGCTGCCACACTCTACGCCAGCATCGCTGCCGACTCCGACTCGCCCGAAACCACAGCCCGCGCCCTTCAAGCCCAAGCACGCTGCCTCGTGCGTGCCAGCGAGCCCGCCGCCGCGATCGAACTCCTGACCGGCCCGCTCGCCGCCGAAAAGCTCCACGATGCTCTCGACCCGCAAGGCCGCCTCATCGCGCCCAACGCCGCGCTCATGGCGCTTGAGCTTCTCCCGGCCGAGGCCGCCGTGCGTCGGCGCGACTTGGCCCAAGAAATCGCCGATCGCGCCCTCGACTACCGCGATCCCTCGATGACGTCCGCCCAGCGTCGTTTCCTGCTGCGCGAACTCTCCCAGCTGGCCCCCGCCGTTTCGACTTCGCCCTTTCTCGCGGCCGAGGATCTGGCCGCCCGTTGGCTCGCCGCTCCGCGAAGCACACCGCCGGAAGCCACGCTCTGTCGCTCCTCCGTGGAGGATGTCTGGCAGTTTGCCCCGCCCGGTGGCCGCCTCGTGTTTCTGCACCGCACCGACGCGCTCCTCGCGCGTCTCCATACGGCAATCACCCAGCCGGAGATTCCCGCCGATGTCCGAATCGATCTCGTCCCGCCCGGCGCCGAGCCCAAGGGCGTGCTACTCACGCTTCCCGCCGGCAGCGCGATGCCCGAGTGGCGCCTCGCGCTCGTGTTCCTCGACCCCGGAGCGCTCACCGCCGCCACCTCCGCGCGCTCCACGTTTTACCTCTGGATCGGTGGCCTGACCGTTGTGTTCGTCGTGCTGCTCGCCTGCCTCACATGGAAACTGTTGCAGCGCCAGCTCGCGCTCACCCGACTGCGCAATGATCTCGTTGCCAACGTCACCCACGAGCTCAAGACGCCTCTCGCCTCGATGCGCCTCTTCGTCGAGACGATCCTCGCGGCACCCGCTCTCGACGAGAAAACAGTCCGCGAGTACCTCACCCTCATCGCACAGGAGAACCTCCGCCTCAGCCGGCTCATCGACAACTTTCTCACCTTCTCGCGCATCGAGCGAAAAAAGTACGTCTACGACCTCCGCCCCGTCGAAGCCTCCGAGATCGCCGAGTGCGCCGCCGCTGCCGTGCGCGAGCGCTTCAATGCTCCGGAGTGCACCTTTACCACCGACATTCCTGCCGACCTGCCGGCTATCGAGGCCGACGCTGGCGCCCTCGTCACCGCGCTGATCAACCTCCTCGACAACGCCTGGAAGTACTCCGGCGATACCAAACGCATCGCGTTCGCCGTCCGCGCCCACGGCGGCTCCGTGGAATTCGCCGTGACCGACAACGGCATCGGCCTCGCCCCGCGCGACCGCCAGCGCATCTTCCGGCGTTTCTACCAAGTGCGGCCCCAGGGGTCGCCCGCCAACGGCGGCTGTGGCCTCGGGTTAAGTATCGTCCACTCGATCGTCGACGCGCACTGTGGCACGATCTGCGTCGACAGCGCCCCCGGCTGCGGCAGCACCTTCACCATCGCACTCCCGATTGCCCGCCCATGACTGCCTCACGCATCCTGATTATCGAGGACGATCCCGCGCTACTTCGTGGCCTGAAGGACAACTTCGCCGCCGCGGGCTACGACGTGCGCACCGCCGCCGACGGCCAGCGCGGGCTCGACGCCCTGCTCGCCGAGCCGCCCGACCTCGTGCTTCTCGATCTCATGCTGCCGCGCGTGAGCGGCTACGACATCTGTCGCACGGCCCGCGAGCGCGGCCTCGCCATGCCGATCATCATGCTCACCGCCAAGGGGCAGGAGGAGGACATCGTGCGCGGCCTCGAACTCGGCGCCGACGACTACGTCACCAAGCCCTTCGGTATCCGAGAACTCCTCGCCCGCGTGAAGACCGCGCTCCGCCGGCTGGGCGACACCGGCGCCGTCCGCCGGTTCGGCGATTTCCGCCTCGATCCCGCCGCGCACAAGCTCTTCCGCGGCGACACCGAGATCGAGCTCACCGGCAAGGAGTACAAGCTGCTCGCGTTCCTCATCGAGCGCGCCGGCCGTGCCCTCACGCGCAACGCCATCCTCGACGGCGTCTGGGGCAATGCGGTGTTCGTGACCGACCGCAGTGTCGATCGCTGTGTCACCACGTTGCGCGCCAAGATCGAGAGCGATACTCGTCGCCCGCAGTTCATCCAGACGATCCGTGATATCGGTTACCGCTTCGAATTGCCGGCAGCATAGCCCGCCGTCGCTCATCGCCGCTATTTTCACACGGCTGCCTGATACGGGCCCACATGGTCAAGGGAGTCATCAACTCCCCGTCCACACAGCGGTAAACCGCAGCGTTATCCGCGCCTCTGCGCGAGACCGCGGGAAGCGCTGAACAAATCAAAATAGTCGATCTTCTCGATTGGAAACGTCCGGTGGCGGCGAGGGCTGGGTAAAAATGGGGCCGGATGGTGCGCTTCATGGCGTGCGCACGGCAGCCTTGGTCTTTCCGGCGGCTTTGAGCGCATCCTTTTGCGCGCCTTCAGCCAGAGCTTTGATCAGGCCGCGCTTCGTGGCGATCTGCCAGTCGATGCGGCGTTGCAAGGGGAGGATCTCCGGGCGTTTCTCCACGCCGGTGTAGGCGGCGTCAGCGTGTGCCTCGGTTTCCTCGCCGTGCAGCAGTGCGGCGGTCTGGGTGACATCGGCCACGTTCGCCGCAGTCACGACGACGGTGTGCACCAGTTTACTGTCCCGATCTGCTCCGATGTGCGCTTTCAGTCCGAAGTCCCTCTGGTTGCCTTTCTTGGTCTGGTGCATTTCCGGATCGCGTTTCCGGTCCTCGTTCTTGGTCGAGGTCGGCGTTGATCGCGGTAAAGAGCGCTTTGCACTGATCGTGCGCTTCTTCTTTGCGCTAAACTCGGCCTGGGCGAATGTCGTCTAATGCGTCATCACCTCCACTGTAGCAGCTGACGCACCACCAAGCTACACACGACGAATTTTGCCTCACGATTAAATCAGCGTTTCGCTTGGGAAATGGGCATGCGTGAGCACCCGGGCGCACACCTGTCGACGCGGTTTCGCCCCGTGACAGATGCAATCTTGGTGTTTTCTTTTGAAGT
>MWDT01000167.1 GCA_002070825.1 Verrucomicrobia bacterium ADurb.Bin122 | reverse complement strand
TATGCGTCGTCGGCGCTCGACAGCCTGCCGCGCACGCGGCTGCAAGGCGCCCCCGAGTATCCGCGCTCGCTGAAGCAGGCGGGCGTCGAGGGGATGGTCGAGGTGGAGTTTGTCGTCGATGAGTCCGGCCGGGTGCGCGACGCGCGCGTGGTGCGGGCGAGTGCGCCGGAGTTTGCCGCCCCAACGCTGGCGGCAGTGGCCCGTTGGCGGTTCGAGCCCGGGCTGCGTCAGGGCGTGCCGGTCAACTTCCGCATGCGTGTGCCGGTGGTCTTTGATTTGAAACGCTGATCTGCGTTGGCCGCCGGGCGACGCCTCCCAAAGGCCGCCCGGCGGCGTCCGTTCGAGGGAACGCGCTTGCGACGAGAGGCATGGGCGGACATCTCCTCCCTCGCATGGCCGGACCGGTTGCCACCCTCATTTCGCAAGGCGTTTCGAAGCGTCTGCACTGGCTGCTGCCGGTCTGCGTCGCGGTGCTGGCCCTGGCTGGTTGCGCGACGGCGCCGCTCAACGCTCCCCTCGGGCCGGCGCGCGACCCCGTCACGTATTCGCTGGACCGTGGGCTGCGCGATCCCGGGCCGGATCGCCTGCTGGTCATGTTGTATTTCTCCGGGGGTGGCTCGCGGGCGGCGGCGCTTGGCTACGGCGTGTTGCAGGAGCTGGCGCAGACGCCGCTGCCCGGCGGAGGGCGGATGCTCGACCAGGTGGGCACGATCAGTGCGGTCTCGGGCGGGTGTTTTCCTGCGGCGTATTACTGCCTCTACGGTGATCGCACGTTCACCGAGTTTGCCCCGACCTTTTTGTATAGAAACGTGCAGGGCGAGCTGTACGGACGGTGCTTCGGCCCGGCCGGCTTGGTGCGGCTCTGCTCCTCGCGCTTTGGGCGCAGCGACCTCGCCGCCGAGTATTACGACGAACTACTTTTCCATGGAGCGACCTTTGGCGACCTCGCACATGGCCCGGCGACTCGGCCGCTGCTCGTCATCAACGCCACGCACATCAGCAACGGCGAGCCGTTCCAGTTTCTGCAGGAGCAGTTCGACCTGATCGGCTCCGACCTCAACCGCTACCCGATCTCGCGTGCGGTGGCGGCCTCCTCGGCGTTTCCGATCCTACTCACGCCCGTCGCTCTCCAAAACCACGCGCGCCCGGCGTCCGGGCGCGCGGCACCCAAGCTGCCGCCGGAGCGTGGGCTGGCCATGTTTACCAATGTGCGTGAGGATACCGCTCGGGCCGCTGCCATCTACGGCGACTCCGCCGCGCATCCCTACCTCCACCTCGCCGACGGCGGGCTCTCGGACAATCTCGGCATGCGCGGCATGTATAACTTCGTCGCGCAGCAGGGCGGCTGGGGCAACGTGATGGACGAGCTGCGCCGCGCCGGTGTGGACAAGCTCGTCCTGATCGTGGTCAACGCCGCCATCGTGACCGGCCAGGAGTGGGACTGCGTGCCCGACACGCCGACCGGCCGGACGGTCATCCGCGCGATGAGCAACGCGCTCATCAACCAGAGCAACCGCGGCATGCTCAATTCGGTGCGGACCAGTTTGCGCGTGTGGGAGCAGCAGCGCAAAGCACTGCGCCAGCCCGGTGATCCCGAGGATCCTAAGGTGTACTTCGTCAACGTAAGCTTCAACGGCATCGCCGATGCGGCGGAGCGCGAGCGTTTCCACCGGGTGCCCACACGCTTCAATCTTGGCAGGGAGCAGGCCGACTTCGTGGTGGCCAAGGCCGGCGAGCTTCTGCGCCGCTCGCCGGATTTTCTCCAGTTGATTCAGGATCTGCAATCGCCGCCCGCGGCTCCCTGAGCGGTGCGTGGCAACTCGCGTCCGAGTTGCGCCTGGAGCGTCTGCACAAACGCGTCGCGGTCTCGCGGAGAGATCAGTCGATACCCATCGTCGAGGATGAGCTTCACGCGCCAGGTGGACCAGGCGGGGGCGCTTTCAAAACTGCGCACCAGTTCGACACCACGGATCTTCGCGAGGTCGATCTCCTCATTGAGCACGCCGGACTGGATTTGAAGATGTGTGGCCCCGAGCGTGTAGCGGCAGGGGATGCTGCATGCGGCGATGGCCACGCCGACGGCGAGCCCCACGCCCACTTGCACCAGTCCGGCGCTGGTGGACTTCGAGAGCGCGAGCACGCCGAGCCCGATCAGAAACAGCGGCACGCCTGCCAGCAGGGCGACCAGCCAGGCATCGACTCGAGAGGGAAACTGGGTGCGCATCGCCGATCACCCCATGCGGCGCCGCATGAGTTGGCAACTCTGCTCGGTTGGACGAAAAGACCTCGCCGGGCGTGAGCCGTGTCGTTCTCCTGCCGGGGCATGAATGCATCCCCCCGGGTTTATTGTGCCGGCCCCCTTTTTAATGCGAGTGAACGCGCCGAGATGGCGGAGATCGCCGCCCATCTGGAGCGCGACGGTTTTTCGACCTTTCTACCGCACCGCGACGGGCTCGAGTTTGCCAAGCTGAAGCCGGCGCTGCACGCGCGCGGCCTCGGCGAACGCGAGGCATCGCTCGTGCTGGCCCGGGCGGTGTTTTCCCTGGATACCTTCGAACTGCTCCGGAAAGCCGACGCCGTGGTGGTCAACCTCAACGGGCGCGTGCCCGACGAGGGAGCCGTGGTCGAGGCCGCTCTCGCGTGGCACTCGGGCAAGGCGCTCGTGCTCTACAAGCACGATGCCCGCAGCAAACTCTCCGGCGAGGACAACCCGATGGTCACAGGGCTGGGGCGCTTTTCGGTGTGTGCGCACATTGCGGAGCTGCCTGCGGCGATTCGCGCCGAGCTGGCGCGTCCGCGCGGTGCCGATGCCGCGGGTACCGTGGCGCTCGGCGAGCGTGTGGCGGCGTTTCGTGCGGCCCATTCCGACGAGGCGGCCATTGCCGACTTCTTGATCGCGTCGGCCGGGCGCGCGACGCCCGTCTCGGCTTGAGCCCCTTTTTTCCCGGGCGCCGCAGGCGTGCCCGGGCATGATGGGGTGGACAGCGCGGGGGGCAATCGGTTGATTGCCCGCATGAAAACGAAGAGACCCAGCGCCCGCCCTCGCGAGGATTCACCCGGTGTTGTCATCATGCCGCCGGCCATCCTGCTGGCGCTGACGCTCACGGGAATCGCGCTCGAAACGACGCTGCCGCCCGACCGGGGGCGCGACATGCCTGCGTTGCTCTGGGGCGGCATCTTGCTGGCGGCGCTCGGTTTCGCATTCATGATGTGGGCACACGGGCGGTTCAAATCGCTGGGCGTAAATGTGGTCACGGTGCTGCCGGCCTCGCGCCTGGTGACCGACGGGGCTCATCGTTTCAGCCGCAACCCGATGTACGTCGGGCTTGTGGCGATGCTGCTGGGCGTGGGGCTCGCGCTGGCGAGCGTGTGGCTGTGCGCGATGGTGCTGCCGCTGGTGTTCTACTTCAGCATCTATGTGATCCCGCGCGAAGAAGCGTACCTCAAGCGGCGTTTTGGGCTCGAGTACGCCGACTACTGCGAAAAGGTCCGGCGCTGGCTGTGATCCGGTGAGTCGCGGTGCGGCGCGGACGCCCGAGGGGCGTCTTGTGTGCGGGAGAACGTGAGAGCAGTGCCGTGTTGGAGGCTTCAGTGGCGGGCGAGCTGGAGCACGGCCTGGACGAGTGCGGCGATGCCCGTGGCGATGTCGCCGAGGCGTGCGTTGTACATGTAGGCGGGCGTGGTCACGAGGCGGTGCGTGGCATCGATCTGGATTTCGGTCACGGTTTTTTCGACGTGCGTCGCGCCCATTGCGCGGATGGCCGAAGCTGTGGCGGGATCGTTGCCAATGGTGACGGCGGCTTTGAACAGTTTGGCGCCGATGACGGGGGCGATGCACATGAGCCCGATTGGTTTTTGGGCGTCGTGCATCTCGGTGAGAAGCCGCGCGAGATCGGGCTGCACGGTGCAGTCGGGTCCTTTGAATGCGAAATTGCAGAGGTTTTTTGCGGCGCCGAAGCCGCCGGGCAGGATGATGGCGTCGAGGTCGGCGCCGCGGGCTTTTGAGAGCGGCTGGATGTCGCCGCGAGCGATGCGGGCGGACTCGACAAGGACGTTGCGCGATTCACCGGCTGCGGGCGCCCCGGCGAGGTGGTTGACGACATGGGCCTGGGGCATGTCGGGCGCGAAGCAGCGTGGTTGGGCACCGGCCTGATCGAGGGCAAGGAGCGTGAGCACCGCCTCCCGGATTTCCGAGCCATCGAAGACACCGCACCCGGCGAGAACCACACCGACTTGGATGTTAGGCATAGTGCGGAGTGTGGCGCGTCCAGACCGGCAGGCAACGTGCGAGGAGTCATTCCTCGGCAGGTTTCTCAAGTGCCGTGGCTACGGATCCGAAAACTTCCAAGGCGTGGGTTGGCATGGTGCCTGTGCAGCCGCGGTAGCGGGTGCAGCCCCAGAACTGCCTGCCGGGAGCTTGGCCGCCTTTGGCGGCGCTGATTTCACGAGCGCGGAGGCGCAAAAAAGGCCACCTCGGGATGAGGCGGCCTTTGTCGTGGAGCGGGCGTCGCGGACGGCGCCCGTGCACGGGAGGATTTAGCCGAGGGTGGCGACGACCTTCGTGCCGTCCTTGATGCGGTCGAGGGGGATCAAGTTGCCTTCAACTTTCTTGCCGTCGATCACGAGCGAGGCGACGCCCTTGCTGACGCCGTTCGGGTTCTTGACCTCGATCTTGACCTTCTTGCCGCGGAAGACGCGCTCGACCTTGAAGCCGGGCCACGCCTTCGGGATGCAGGGATCGAGGCGCAGACCGTCGATTTCCGGGCGCACGCCGAGGATCCATTGCAACGCGGTGTGGTGCGACCACGAGGCGGTGCCGGAGAGCCAGGCGACGCGGGACTTGCCGGCGTTGCGGTTGCAGGTGGCGTAGGTGGTCTGGCAATGCACGTACGGCTCGATCTCGCGGACCTCGGCACGGGTGTTGTAGGCCGAGGGCATGAAGGAGCGGTAGTACTCGTAGGCCTGGTCACCGTTGCCCAGGAGGGCTTCGGCGATGACGGCCCAGCTCTGCGTGTGGCAGAAGATGCCGGCGTTTTCCTTGATGCCGTGGTTGTAGATCACGCCGCCCATGACGGTCGGGGGCGTCTTGGTGAACGGCGGTGCGCTGAGCATGATGCCGTAGGGCGTGGCGAGCTCGCGCTTGAGGGCGTCCATCGCGCTGCGGCCCTGCTCGGGCGAGGCAGCGCCGGACATGACGGCCCAGACCTGCGTGTTGATGTAAACGCGACCTTCCTCCTCAGTCTTGGCTCCGTAACGGTGGCCATCTTCGCCGATGGCCCAGAGGTACCAGTCGCCGTCCCAGGCGGCTTTCTGGATGGCGGCTTCGAGCTTGGTCTGCTCGGCGCGGGCCCAGGCGGCCTCCTCGGGCTTGCCGAGTTTGTCGGCGATCTGGGCGTAGGTGACGAGGCCGTAGCGGAGCTGGAAGGCGACCATGACGGACTCGCCGTTGTAGCCCATCTTAACGCAGTCGTTCCAATCGGCGTGGAGGCCGCAGGGCAGGCCGTTTTTGCCGGAGCGTTCGAGGTTGAACTCGATGGCGCGGCGGAGGTGGCCGAGCACGGTGGCTTCGCCCTGGTCGGAGTACGGGAGGACTTTGTTGTAGAAGTCGAGGTCGCCGGTCTCCGCGACGTAGTCGGGGATGGCGTTGAAGAACCACTGGCAGTCGTCGGA
>MWDT01000166.1 GCA_002070825.1 Verrucomicrobia bacterium ADurb.Bin122 | reverse complement strand
TTTCTCGTCGGCCTGCGCGAGCTGTGCAACCGGCACAACCTGCTGCTCCTCCTCGACGAGGTGCAGTGCGGAATCGGCCGCACGGGCACGTTCTACGCCTTCGAACAGGCGGGCATCTCGCCCGACGGCATCAGCATGGCCAAGGGCCTGGGCGGCGGCATGCCGATCGGCGCGGCCTGGATGCGCGAAAACGTGGCCGGACTCTTCCACGCGGGCTCCCACGGCACGACGTTCGGCGGCACGCCGCTCGCCTGTGCGGCGGGACTGGCGGTCCTCGATGTGATGGAGAACGAAAAACTCCTCGCCCACGTCCGCGAGGAGAGCGGCCCGTGGCTTGAGTCGCTCCAGTCGCTCGTGCGCGATTTTCCCAAGCAGGCGCTGGTCGTCCGTGGCCGCGGCTTCATGGTGGGCGTGCAGCTCGCCAGTGAACCGGGCCCGTACCTCGCGGCGTTGCGCGAAAAAGGTCTGTTGGCGGTCGCGGCCGGCTGCAATGTCGTGCGGCTCCTGCCCCCGCTCACGGCGACCCGCGCAGAGCTCGCCAAGTCGGTGGAAATTTTCCGCTCCGTGCTCGCCGCCAAGGCGGGCTGAGTGCGCACTGATCTCCTGCGCCCCGGACTTTGCTCCGGGGCTTTTTTGTGGGCTCAAACAATCTGTAAAACGGGCGTTTTTCGAGGCGGGCGCTTGAGCGGACGCGTGCGTCCGGCGATGCACGTCGCAATCCCCTCTCGTTTTCCCCATGAGCCGATCCATCTTTTGCGTCCTGTGCGGAGTCTGTGTCGCCGCCGCCGGTGCGTTGCATGCCGCCGACAACCTGATTTTCAACGGAGGCTTCGAGCTCGATACCGCCAGCTACGAGCTGGTGCGCTATCAGCGCCCGGACCGGAATCCCACGCTCGCGTTTGAGCCTCTCGTCGTCGACACGACGACTTTCCACTCCGGCACGCGCTCGCTGCGGGTGCCCAACCGCCACGGCGAGCTGGGCGAGCTTTTCACGCGCGGGGTCACACTCAAGCAGGGCACACGCTATTCCGTTTCGGTCTGGATGAAGTCGGAGAATGGCGGGCTGGGGGTCACGCCGCTGCTGTGCAGCAATGGTTATTATCCGGCAAAGGGCCGGAGTTTTACCGTCGGCAAGACGTGGCAGAAATACGCTTTCAGCTTTACGACCGGTGTGGACGAAGTGACCGGCAACGGAGTCTGGTTTCAACTCAACCAGAGCGAGGCGGTGGCACCCAACGATCTGTGGATCGACGATTTTCAGGTTTACGAGGATCCGTCGAGTAACACGGGGGCGGAGGCATTCACCTATTCGGCCGAGGTCGAGGTGGCGGCGGTGGTCGACAAACCGGTTTACCAGGGCCAGGACCAGACGGCGAACGTCGCGCTCACGCTCAAAAATGCGTCGGCCCGCGTGGTGGATGGTGTGGTGGATTTGCACCTTGAAGAGGACTCTGGCCACGCGCCGCGAGTCGTGGCCAGCCTTGGTGTGATGTTGGAGGCGGGCGAGCGGAAGGTCGTCACCGTCTCATTGCCGCTGGCACGCTACGGCTCATTTACCTTGGTCCCCGTGGCGCAGCTCGGGGCAACTGTCACGAGCTTGCCCGCGTGTTTCGCCGTCGTGCCTCAGTACACTCCGGCGCAGACGCACCTGAACCTCGACACGACGTTCTGCGTCGGGGCCAACATGGGGCTGCACTCCGGGCGAGGCCCGCGCGGCACGTTGCGCGCCTGTGGCGGGCCGGCGACGCAGGCGCTCGATGTCTATGCGGCGCTTGGCGGGCGGCTCGCGCGCATCTGGGATGCCGGCCATCAATTCGAGTGGCGCACGATCGAGCCGACGAAGGGCCAGATGGACTTCGCGGCGACCGATCTGCTGGTGGAGGCAATGTACGAGCGTGGCATCTCGGTCCTGCCGGTGCTCGGTGGGGTTTTTCTGACGGACCTCGACGGCACGTACGATTCCGGGTCGACGTTTCCACAGTGGCTGATCGAGAGCAGCCCGCGCAGCGAGCACACGCTCCAGTGGTTCCTCGACCTCGGCCGCATCGCGTTTCTGCCAAGCGATATCGACTGGCGCCGGCATGTGGACGCGGTAGTGCAGAGGTACAAGGGGAAGATCGATCATTGGGAGATCACCAATGAGCCCGACATCTGGCTGCCCGCTTCCGAGTACATGCCGTATCTGAAATCGGCTTCGGAGGTCATCAAGGCGGCCGATCCGTCTGGTCAGCCGGTGTGTTTTGGCGCGATGAAAACCCATCTCGCCGAGTGCGTCGCACTCGGGGCCGAGAGCTACGCGTCGATCAACTCGATCCACCCCTACGGTTCGCGTGCGCTCGGTTCGCCGGTGCCCGCCGATGAAACCATCGCCGAGGTGTTGGCCGCGACGACGATGAAGCCCTGGCTCACCGAGCTCTATTATCTGGCGGAGGGCGTGGAGTGGGGCGATGCGACTGTGGTTCATCCGATCGATGTCGCCCGGCGTTTCCTCACCGATCTCGGAGAGGGGCTCGGCCAATCGATCCCGTTGGCCGACGCCGGGCTGTGGCGGCGTACGCTCAATCCCGGGTTTCAGAGTCCCGATCTGAACTCGAGCTTTTTGCCGTCGGCCAACCTTGTGGCCTACGATGCGCTCGCCTGCTATTTTGAGGGCGCGAAGCCGAAGGCTAAAATCCGTTGGGGCAACGATACGATCTGCTACGTGTACGAGCGCGATGGTGCACCGCTCGCCGCCTGTTGGGTGTTCCGCGACGGGGCCGCCGATCTGCCCGTGGCACTGCCGCCGAGCATTGCCGCCACGACGGTGCTCGATGTCTTTGGCAACACCGTGGCGAGCCCGGATGGCGCCTTCTCGGCGGTGCAGATGCCGCAGTACCTTGTCGCGCCGGCTGGCGTGGGCACCGCCGATTTTATCGCCGCGTTGCAGACGGCCGCACCGATGACGGTCGCGGTTTCGCCGACGGGCGTGAGTAGTCCGGGACAGACGGTGCAGTTGCAGGCGGTGGCGCCTGCCTGGCCCGGTCGCACGGTCCGTGGCGTGACGTTTGCCGCCAACGGCGTGTCTCTCGGCGCTGGCACCTACAATTCCGCGACGGAGCGCTGGGAGTTAAACTACACGACGGAGGCTGGTGCGACCGGCGAGGTAGCCATTTCGGCGACCGCGACTGATAGCGCCGGACGGACGACCGAGGGGCGGGCGTTCCTTTTCGTCGGGGCGGTGAGCTACGGCAATGGCGGGCAGCCACGAGTGGTGCCGGCCAGCGGAGTGGTGCGCATCCCGGCGGCGGCGTTTGACCAGGGCGGCAATGGCGTGGCGTTTATCGAAAAGGATACGGGCAACGGTGACTGGCTCGGGCGCTCGTCCGGGTCGAATCGCGAGGTCGATGTCTACTCCTCGGCGTCGGAGGGCTTGCGCGTGGGCGGCATCCTCAACGGTGAGTGGATCAACTACGCGCTGACGGTGCTCGCCGACGGCCGCTACGATGTGCGGTTGCGCGTGGCCAACCAGAAGGGCTCCGGCCTTTTGGGTGCGCAGGTTTCGCTGAAGTGGAAGGGCGCGCTGGTCGCGACGAAGGTGGTTGTGCCACAGACGAACGACTGGGACGAGTTTACCGATTTAGTGATCCCCGGCGTGACCCTCACCGCGGGCACGTCGACGTTTCAGGTCTTTGCCGACACCTGGGGCTGGACGTACGCTTGGATCGAGATCGGGCCTGCGCAGACTTCGATCGTGGGCAATCACGCGCCGGTGGTCACGCCCGCGAGTCCGGCTGCGATGGGCGTCGACGCCGAAGGGCACGGCGCCCTGCAGTTCGCTGCCACCGATGTCGACGGTGACACACTGACATGGTCGATTCCGCTGCCGCCTTCGCACGGTGCGGCAATCGTGTCGGCCTCTGGCAACGTGAGCTACACAGCCGGCCAGGGTTTCACCGATGAGGATGCGTTTCAGGTGCGCGTCTCGGACGGGCGCGGCGGCACCGCGACGGTTCGGGTGGATTGTGCGCGGCTGCCCTCGGCGAGTGTGGAGCCATTGGTGTGGTCGCCTGTCCTGGGCATGCCCGTGTTGCTGAGCGCGCAGGTGCGGGGCGGCGGTGAGACGGCTTCGGTGACATACTATGCGGATGGCGTGGAGCTCGGCACCGGAACTTTGCGCGATTGCGGATGGGGCGTCGTCTGGACGCCTACCACGACCGGTACGGTGCGCCTCACCGCGAGAGCCACGGATGTGGCGGGCCTGACCGGGCCGGTTTCATCGGTGCGCGAAGTGGTCGTGCTCGGATCGTGCATCGTCGAAAACCCCGCCTCTGCGACGGCGCAGCTCGATTCACCCGCGCGATTCTCGGTCGTGGCACAGGGGACGGTGTTGTACCAGTGGGAATATTCCTCCGATGGTGGCCAGACTTGGAGCAGTGTGAACGATGGTGGCTCTTATGCTGGGGCAAACACCCGGACGCTGACGGTGACCCCGGCGTCACCTGCCCAGGGCGGGAGCATGTACCGGTGTGTGGTGACCAATATCCAGGGCGCCCGGCGTAGCGGCTCGGCCGCGCTGTCCGTGCCGTGGAGTCAGTTTTCGGCGTTGTCGGCGCGTGCGCAGGCGGGGACAGGTGAGCAGACGTTGATGCTGGGCTTCGTGTTTGCCGGTGGCGGCAAACCTGCGCTGGTGCGTGGCGTGGGACCGGGTCTCGTTACCGGCGATGCCAGCCTGACTGGTCGTGTGCTCGCCGATCCGCAACTGAAGCTCTACGAGCTCCAGCCTGGTGGATTCACGCTTTTGGCGGAAAACGACAACTGGGGCGGCTCGGCGGATCTTCGGGCCAAGTTTGCCGAGCTGGGATTGGGGGCGCTGGACGATTCGTCGAAGGACGCGGCGCTCCAGCTCACCTCGCCGGGGGCTTTGATTTACTCGGCGCATGTCGCGGGGACGAGTGGCTCCGGCATCGCACTCGCGGAGGCGTATGATGGCGCCGCCGCGGATAAGACCCGGCGGCTGACCGCGCTCTCCGTGCGCAATCAAGTGGGGGCTGGCGCCGATGTGCTCATCGCGGGTTTTGTCCTCGTGGGAGATGCGCCGAAACGCGTGATCGTGCGCGGTGTCGGGCCCGGCCTGGCCGGTGCCGTGTCGGCGTACCTGGTCGATCCCCGCGTGCAGGTGTACCGGTTGAAGCCGGATGGTTCGGGCTGGGACTTGGTCGCGGAAAACGACAACTGGGACGGCACGCCGGCGACCGCAGCGATCTTCACGGCGGCGGGCATGGGCGGGTTGACCGCCGGATCGAAGGATGCCGCGCTAATTGTCGAACTGGCTCCCGGCATTTACACGGCCCAGCTTTCGGGCGTTGGCAGCACGACGGGCGTCGCCTTGGTGGAAATTTACGAGGCGCCGTGATTGGGCGCCGCTGCGCGCTGGACTTCGATCCGTGGGCTGCGCAGCGTGCCCGAACGCTTTTCGCCACCATGGAACTCCACGTAAAACGCCTCACGCCCACCGCCAAGATCCCCGCGCGCTCGACTGCGCATGCCAGTTGTTTCGACATCCACGCGGACGCCGAGGGGACCATCGCCCCGGGTGACCGCGCGCTCATCAAGACGGGCCTTTCCGTGGCGGTGCCTCCGGGCTTCGAGGTGCAGGTGCGCAGCCGCAGCGGGCTTGCGATCAAGCAGGGCGTGGCCGTGCT
>MWDT01000165.1 GCA_002070825.1 Verrucomicrobia bacterium ADurb.Bin122 | reverse complement strand
CCGATGCCAAAGGTGAACAGACTCGCCCGGCCGAGGTTGGCGCGCACGAGCTCGAAAAGCTCCGGCTCCATGTCGACGTAGCCGTCGGTGACGACGCTGACGATGCGCGCGGCGCCTTCGGTGGCCGGGAGGGCGAGCGCGCGGCGCATGGCGGCGACGAGCTCGGTGCCGCCTCCGCCCTGCTCCTGGTCGAGGAGGGCGTTTGCCGCGGCGAGGTTTTCAGGCGTGGCGGGGAGCGAGGTGGGCGAGAGCACGCGGCTGTCGCTGGCGAAGAGCAGCACGTTGAAACGATCTTCCGGGCGGAGACGGCGGGCGAGTTCGCCCATCAGGAGCTTGGCGGTATCGAGCGGAAAGCCGTGCATGGAGCCCGAGACATCGAGCACGAAGAGGAAGTCGCGCGGCGGGATCTGCGCGGGCTGCGGGCGCGGTGGCGGTTCGAGCAGGAGAAGGAAATCTCCCTCGGCAGCGCCCTCCGCCTGATCGATCAGGAGGCCGCTGGCGATGGCACCGCCGGCGAGCCGATAGCGCAGGAGGAAGTCGCGGTTGGCCGGGCGCTCCTCGTCGGAGGCGATGCGCGTGCGCGCTTCGGTCGCGTTGAGAAAATCGATCTGCACGCGGTGGCTGGGCGAATCGAGCTCCAGCAGCGGCATGCCGGGGGCGATGTGCGTTTCCAGCGAGAAGGCGGCGGGTGCGGGCTCGTCGGCGCGCAGGTAGGGATTGGATACCCACTGTTCGTCGGGCGTGGCGGTGCTGGCGGGGCGGTTGGAGTAGCGCGGGCCGACGACGGTGGGGAACACCCACTCGTAGATGCCGGCGGTGGGCACGAGCAGCTCGCTGTATGCGAGCTCCACCTCGACGACGTCGCCGGGGCGGATGTTGGCGACGGCCATCTTGAAGACATTCGGGCGCTTCTCTTCGAGCAGCGAGGCGGTTTTGCCCTCGGCCTTGGCCTGCTCGTAGGCCTTTTTCGCCTCCATGCGCTCCTTCACTTTGGCAACGATGCGGCGCTCGCCGAGCGTCATGGTGAGTCCGTGGACGGCAGCGCGGGTGGAGGCCGGGAAGACGTAGGTGGCCTCGATGGGCGTCTTGCCACGGTTCTCGTAGGTCTGCACCACGCGGACTTCGGCGACGGGGCCGGCGAGCTCGGAGGTGACCTTGGTCGAGCGGAGGGGAAACGCCCCGGCGTTTTCCGCCGCGCCTTTCACGAGGAAATAGGGCGAGAGGCAGCGGTCGGTGTTTTTGGCGGCGGGCTGGTCGTCGCCACGAGCGGCGGCGAGCCGGAGCGCGAAAAGAAACAGAAGCAGGAGCGGCGTGAGGGCTTTCATGGTGCCCCCAGTCTCGCCTGCCTCTGTGAAACGAGGATGAAGCCGCGATGAAAACGCGGCGAAAAGCGGACGCGTTTAGCTCTGGCTTAGGCGCTTTTTCGGCGCCTCGAAGTAGGCGGCGTGGGCGCGGCGCAGGATGTCGGGCAGTTGCGCGGCGAAGGGGCTGGCGCGCAGGCAGGCGGCGAGGTCGTACTCGTCGAGCTTGGCGGCATTCTGGCCGGGGAACCAGTGGTCGGCCTGGCCGAGGAGGTTGTAGCGCATCTTGGCCCACGGCACGAGGTCGAGGCCTTGCGCGTAAGTCCAGAGGCGTGCGATCTCGGTGACGTTGATCTGGCCGGGCACGTCGACGTAGTGCGGCAGGCCTTCGTGCCAGCGCGCGCACCACTCGGTGCCGTGGACCTCGCGGAGGCGGGCGCGGAGTTTCACCTCGATGGGCGCGACGAGCTCGGCGGCGCGGTCGAGCTGCGGGAGGATGGCGAGGTGTTCGTCGAAATCCTCGGGTTTGGCGACGCCGAGGCTGAGCGTGTGGAGATCGGGGCGCGCGAAGCAGAAGAGCGCGTTGAACTGCATCGGCGAGAGCGGCGCGCAGAGGCTGGCCATGAGCGCGGGGCGATCCTGGAGGCGGCCGCCCTTGTCGTTGGGGCTGATGATGAGCACGCCCATGTCGTGGCGGCGGGCGGCTTCGAGGGCGGCGGTGTTGAGCTCGTTGACGAAGTACCAGTGCAGGTTGACGTAGTCGAACTCGCCGGTGTCGATCGCGGCCAGGATGATGTCGGTGGTGGCGTGCGTGGAGAAGCCGACGAAGCGCACGCGGCCCTCGCGCTGGAGCCGGCGGGCAACTTCGAGGCAGCCGCCGGGGCGCACGGTCCAGTCGAGGAGCTGCTGGGTGTTGATGCCGTGAAACGCGAGGAGGTCGACGTGTTCGAGGCCGAGGTAGGCGAGGGACTTTTCGAAGGTTTGGAGAAACTCGGCGGGATCTTCGGTCGGGGCGACCTTGGTCTGCACGAGCATCTTGTCGCGGGGCAGGCGCGGGAGGATGCGGCCGAGCTGCATCTCGGAGGTGCCGTAGCCGCGGGCCGTTTCGATGTGGTTGATGCCGCAGGCGAGGGCGCGCTCGATGCAGGCTTCGAGGTTGGCCTGGTTGGCGGCGGGGATGTCGGCCGGGGCGACGTCCTGCCATTTGTGTTGGTAGCGCATGCCGCCGCAGGTGAAGACGGGCATGGCGAGCTCGGTGCGACCGAAACGGCGATAAATCATGCAGCGAGGAAAAAGGGCGAAGAGAGAAGGGGGAAGGGTGAAAACTTCAGGCCTTGGGCTTGAGGAGGACGGAGCTGCGGTCGGCGCGGGCGAGGTCGGTGAAGAATTTTTTCAACTTGGCGTAGTCGGCGACGGGGACCTCGACCTTGTTGAGGGTGATGGTGCGGTGCAGGGTGAGGACACCGGCCTCCGTCGAGCACGTGAGCGCGTAGGTGCCGTAGGGGCTTTCGAGGCGGGTGTTGCGCGGGAGCTCTTCGATCACCTGGCCCTCGGGCAGAGGCAGGATGACTTCGTCCTGAAGGTCGAGAGGCGGGAGCTCGATGGGGCGATAGCGTACTTTCTCGGAGAAGATCGGGAGCATCTGGCGGCTGAGCACATCGAGTTTCACGACCGAGACGCCACCTGGGAGGGCTTGGACGTAGTGTTTTTTGGTGCAGTCAAAGGAGAGCTCGCAACGTCCGGAGACGAGGTCGTCGGAGGTTTTCTTGTCGTTGATGGTGGCGCCGCGGAAGGCGTCGCTGAGCTGGCGGGAGACGAGGGCCTCCATCTCGGAGGGTTGGCTGACGCGTTTAATGCCGAGGCGCAGTGCATTGCCGGCCTGGCCCAGTCCGGTGATTGTACCGGAGGCTTGGATGTCGCCGTCGGGGGTGAGGGCGAGCCGGACCTTGCGTTGGAATGCGAATCCCTCGCGTGGCGAAAGTGTGGGTAGGGTGATGAGCGAGTCGCTGCCCTCGGTCATCAGGTGGGTTTTCGTGCCCTGGATGGACTCTGGGAGGTCGCCGACGACCGTGTAGGGGTCGGTGGGATCGAAGAAAAGCAGGCGGCCCCATTTCTCTGTGGGGACGACGGTGGGGAGCTGCACGGAGTCGTCGACGACGATGGCCGCTATGGCGTGGTTGAACTGGGTGGGCGACGGGCAGGACTCGACGACCTGGAAACCGGAGGCGGCGAGCGCGCTGGCGCGGTATGCCGTGATTCCGATCTCGCGGAGCATGACGCAGAGGAGGTTGGCCTTGTCTTTGCAGTCTCCGAAGCCGCGCGAGAATACGAGGGAGGCTTTTCTGGCCTGGTAGCCGTGGCCCGCCTTGAGCCCTTCGTTGGCGGCGACGTAGCGGAGATTTTGCACGTACGCACAGAGGGCGCGGATTTTGCCGAGGGTGTCGGGGCTATTTTGGGTGAGCTCGCGGACCTTGGCCGATATCTCGGGACTGGTTTCTTGCTGGGTCGCGTTGAGCGCGACGGTCCAGCGCGCCACGTCGGACCAGGAGGCAAAGGTGGCGGGTTTGAACTTGGTGTTGCCGGATGGAGGCACGATCCGGGCGGTCAGCCAGGCATCGGTGTGGGCCGTTGGGGCGATGCAGGGCTCGTCGGGCGTGTACGAAGGATCGTGGAGGGTCCAGCTCCAGGAGTTGGAGGCGGGGTTGACGGACTTGACGAGCGGGTGCGCGCCTTGGGTGGAGGCGTCGATCGAAAACCCGGGCGGGAGATCGAACTGCGCGCACTCTTCGATGACCGGGATATCCCAGCCGAATCCCCAGCGGAGTTGGGCGACGGGGGATGCGGTTTTGACCTGTGTCTCGAACCCAAAGACGTCGCCGGCGACGGCAAACTCGGCGAGGTTGATGGAGCGTTTGCGGGATTCGTCGACGATAGAACCGGGGGTGCCGTTTTCGGTGTCGAGCCAGTCGGAGCCGCTTTTGTCCTTCACGGCTGAGCCGTTGCGGACGAGCCAGGCCTTGTTGGTTTGGACGCGGTCGGACTTTCCGTTGTAGTAGACGATTCCTTTGGCGAACTCGCTGCCGCTGTTGGTGCGCAGGCGCACGGCGACGCGGCGGTGCTCGATGGTGTCGCCGCTCTCATTGATACTCACCGTGGTTTCGTCGAGGAGGACCCATGCGGGGGGCGTGCCCGACTCTTCTGGCGGCGCTTTTTTGGCGAGTGCCTGGAGCCAGTCGGGCGCGGAGGCCCCCGAGAGCGACGAGCATAACACGAAGGAGATGGCGGCGAGGAGGGGCGCGGTGCGCATCGGAGGGCGGCTCAGGGGTTGGCGGGAGCCGCGGCGGGCTCGGGCTTGGGTTTGATCACGAGCTTGTGCTCGTCCTGGGTATGGAGCGCGTCGAAGAAGTTTTTCAGCGGCTCATAGGATTGCGCCGGAAGGATGGTGAGGCCCTTGGCGCCGACGGCGAAGTGGCGCTTGTAGGAGAGTGTCCGTTGTTTGCCTTGATAGGATAATTTGTAGCGGACGCCGACGATGTCGGTTTCGGGGTTGGCCATGTTGGTGGGGGCGGTGGCGCCATCGAGCATGTAGCCTTCGGGAAGGACGATCGTGATGTCATCCTGTTCGGACCAAGCGTGGCGGAACATGATGGGGTTGGTGCGTTTTTCAGGGGTGAAGAGGGGCTGCGTGCCATGCTCGAATACATTGGGCACGAAGATGAGGCGTGAGCCTGCGAGCTCGGCGTAGCCAGGGACTTTGAGTTTGAACCGGGCGATGAGCGGCTCTTCCGGGGCGCGGAGATTTTCCCATTTCAGGTCGCTGATTTCGGCCGAGGGGAGGTTGGCCGCGATTTCGGCGCGGTAGAGGGTGTCGATCTCTTCGACGGAGTCGTCGTTCCAGTCGGTTTTGCGGAAGGCGCCGAGGTGGCCGCCCATGCGGATCTCGACGTCGCCCTCGAGGGTGCCTTCTTCATCGAGGGTGAACCGGCCGATGCGCGCTTCGACGGATTTGGCGGCGGGGGCGGCTTCGGTTTCCTGGAAGATGGGCTTCTTCTCGTCGCAGATGAGGCCCGGCGTGAGCTCGTTTTGGTAGGCGAGCAGGCCATAGGGCATGTAGTAGTGGCCGGGGCTGAAGATGCGCCATTGGTCGCCGAGACGGACGGCGATGAGGGGGTCGTTCATGAAGAGCCAGCCTCGGGCATTTTTGACCTTCAGGGTGCCGTGGCGGCTGGCGGATTGCACGAGGCGCACGTCGAAGCCGGCGGCGCGGGCGAGCGAGGCAAAGACGGCGTTGATCTGGCGGGGGTAGCCAGCGCCGAGGGCAAAGGTTTTGGCGGCGGTCGGTTCGTCTTGGCTGTCGTCGAGTTTCTTCTTTGCGGCCTGGAGTTTGGCGGAGTCG
>MWDT01000164.1 GCA_002070825.1 Verrucomicrobia bacterium ADurb.Bin122 | reverse complement strand
CCCCGACGGCGAGGTGTACTCCTGCCCGGTGCGCGACAGCGTCGAGGGGACCGTGCAGTACAACGCGCCCTCGGTTTATCTGGGTACGTCGTTCGACAGCATCCGGCTCACCTTCAAAAAAGGCCGCATCGTCGAGGCGACCTCGAACAACACCAAACGGCTCAACGACATCTTGGACAGCGACGAGGGCGCGCGCTACATCGGCGAGTTTGCGCTCGGTTTCAACCCGCACATCCAGGCCCCGATGCGCGACATCCTCTTCGACGAGAAGATCGCCGGCTCCTTCCACTTCACACCGGGGCAGGCCTACGAGGAGTGCGACAACGGAAACCGCTCGCAGGTGCACTGGGACATGGTGTGCATCCAGCGTCCCGAATACGGCGGCGGCGAGGTCTGGTTCGACGGAAAACTGATCCGCAAGGACGGGCTGTTCCTCCCGAAGTCGCTGCAAAAGCTCAACCCGGATTATCTGCTCGGGGAGGCGTGAGTCGCAGGCGCAAAGTTCATCCGTCGAAGGCCGGACGCGGCGCGCCGGCACGGACTGCGGCGCGCCCTTCGCGCTGGCGCCTTCTGGCCCGGCGGACGCTCCGGGTGGCCGTCGTGGCGGCGCTGGCCGGCGGCGCCTTTCTAGCGTTTGCCGAGTGGCGCGTGGCGCGGGCCGCGGAGGGGCGCGTGTACGATTCGGCCGAGGCGGTGCCGGCGCACGATGTGGCGCTGGTCTTCGGGACGACGCATCGGTGGCACGGCCAGCTCAATCCCTTTTACGAGGCGCGTCTCGATGCGGCTGCGGAGTTGTTTCGTCGGCAGCGGGTGCGCGGGCTGCTGGTGAGCGGCGACAACGAACACCGCAGCTACAATGAGCCGGTGGCGATGCGCAACGACCTGGCGGCGCGCGGCGTGCCGGCCGAGTTCATCACTTGCGATTACGCCGGGCTGCGCACGCTCGACTCCGTGCAACGCGCGCAGCGGGTGTTTGGGCAGCGGCGGGTCGTGTTTGTCTCGCAGCGCTTCCACCTGGAGCGGGCATTATACCTGGCGCAGGCTTCCGGGCTGGATGCCGTGGGCTTCGTGGCGGCGGAGGCTCCGCCGCGCTGGGCCTGGCGTGTGCGTGCGCGCGAGGTGCTCGCCCGCGGTATGGCCGTGCTGGATGTCTGGCTGGGCCGCGGCCCGCGTTTCCTCGGACCGAGTGAGCCCGTGGCCCTCGCTCCCGTGCCACCTACCTGATTTTTTTCATGAACGACGCGATGCCCCTCATGGACTTCATCCAACAACTGCCGAAGACGGAGACGCATGTGCACATCGAAGGAGCGCTGCCCCTCGAGCTGTTGCAGCGTGTGCGCCCGGAGTTCCACCGCCCGCCAGCATCGTGGATGCATGACTTCAAGTACCGCGATTTCGCCCATTTCGAGCAGGAGCTGCTCGACATGGCCTGCTCCTGGTACCGCACGCCCGAGAGCTACCATGAGGCGGCGAAGCTGATCTTTGCCGGCTATGTCGCCCAAAATGTGAAATACGTGGAGACGAGCTTCGCGTCGGGCATGATCGAGTTTGGCGGGCTCGATGGCCGCGAGGTGCTGGCGGCGATCCACGAGGCGGCGCCGGCCGGGTTGGAGGTGCGCGTGTTTCTCGGCATCCATCACAACGGGGCCGGCGGGAAGATGCGCCCGATCCTGGAGGAGGCGCTTGGCTGGTCCGGTCTCGCCGGCATCGATTTGCACGGGCCGGAGGACATGACGCTGGAGCCGTGGAGCGCCGAGTACTGGGCGGAGGCCCGGCGGCGCGGCAAGTACACCAAGGCGCATGCCGGTGAGTTCATGGGGGCCGATTTTGTGCTGCGCGTGCTCGACGAGCTGCGCCCGCACCGCATCGAGCACGGGGTGCGCTCGGTGGAAAATCCGGCCGTGGTGTCCGAGCTCCGCCGCCGGGGCGTGGCGCTCGATGTGTGCCCGACGAGCAACCACAAGCTGATGCCTGGTGTGCGGCTGCCGGAGCATCCGATCCGCCAGCTCTTCGATGCAGGCGTGACGGTGACCGTGAGCACGGACGATCCGATCTGTTTTGGAAGCACGGTGGCCGACGAGTACGCGGCGCTCGCGAAATGGCAGGGCTTCACGCGCGCCGAGCTGGCGCAGGTGGCGCGCAACGGGTTTGCCGTCTCGCTGCTGCCTGAGGCGCAGAAACAGGCCTGGATGGTGGAGATCGACCGTCTGGCCGGAGGGAAAGCTTGAGTTGAGTCGAGCCCGCCGCCATCGCGAGGTATGCCCGAATTCACCGTACCGCCCGACGTCCGCCGTGCCCGCGCCGACAAGGTCCTCGCGCAGGCGTTTCCCGAACAGAGCCGCGTGGCCTGGCAGCGGGCGATCGAGGCCGGCCTCGTGTCGCGCGCCGGCAAGACGCTCGGCAAGAGCGACGAGTTGAACGGTGGCGATCTGGTCGAGTTTTCCCTGCCCGAGACCAAACCGTGCGAGCTCAAGCCCGTGGATCTTCCGATCGAGGTGATCTACGAGGACGAGCACATGATCGCGCTCAACAAGGCGGCGGGCATGATCGTGCATCCCGGTGCCGGCACGGGCGACGACACCGTGGTGCATGCGCTGTTGGCGCACTGCGCGGGCGGGCTGAGCGGTGTGGGGGGAGTGGAGCGACCGGGCATCGTGCACCGGCTCGACAAGGAGACGACGGGCGTGTTGCTCGTGGCCAAAACCGACGCGGCTCACCGCGGCCTCGCCGAACAATTTGCCGGACGACAGCTGCGCAAGGAGTACCTCGCGCTGGTCAGTGGCGTGCCCTCGCTGCTCTCTGGCGTGATCGACCGCGCCATCTCGCGTCATCCGACGCACCGGCATCGCATGACGGTGGGCGAGGGAGGGCGGCCTTCTCGCACAGACTGGACGGTGCTGGAGTCGTACGGGAAACTGGCGGCGCTGGTGCGTTGCCACATCCACACGGGGCGCACGCATCAGATCCGGGTGCACATGAAGTCGACGGGGCATCCGCTGCTGGGCGATGTGGTGTACGGCTGGAAACAGGATCCGCGCCTGCCGCGTCAGCCGGAGCGCGTGATGTTGCACGCCGAGCACATCGCTTTTTTGCACCCGATCACAGGGCGACCGATCGATTTGCGCGCGCCGTTGCCGGCCGATTTCAAGGCGATGGTGGATGCGTTGCGGAAGGTCTGACGCGCCCCGTCGCCGGTCGTGGCGGATGAGGGGCGCGTTTGTGCGCCGGGCGCGCGGCACGCTTGGGCTTAGTTGCGGCGGTGGCTTTGCCGACGGATGAGCGCCAAGGTGGGGAAGACGCGCTTGCAGACGTTGGTGCGGTATTGTTCGAGGAATTGGATGAACATCTTGGCCGATTGGTTGCTGAACGCGACGACGGGGTCGGTTTGGGCGTAGCTTTGCAGTTGAGCGCCCTCTTTCAGGACACCCAGTGCGGTGATGTAATCGCGCCAGGAGGCGTCCAGGTTGCCGAGAAGGACCAGCTGGTCGAAGGCCTGCTTCTCGAAGCCCAATTGCGCGGCGGCCTGTCCGATGGCGCTTCGGTAGATCTCAATCAGCGCAGCGGGTGTGTTTTCCGGGGTCTGCTCGAAACTGATGGGAAACGTGTGCGTAAACCAGTCGAGGCAGGATTGGCCGGCGGCCTGGACCTCGCGGAGCTGTTCCTCCAAGAGCTGCTCGACGGTCATGTGGCCGTCGATGATGTCGTTTCGCATGGCGAAGATCTGGAGCCGCTGGGTGGCGACGACGTTGTCGAATGCCACCAGCTGGCGACGTGCGCCATGGTAGTACCCGGAGAACTTTTCCTGAGCCTCGGCGACGACTTTATTGACGAGGAGGTTGTGGGCGCCGGGATCGGCGGCTTGGAAGAACTGCATGTACCGGGCGACCGAGAGCTTTGATTCCTTGATGAGGTCGTCCTCGAGTGAGACGTAGAACTGGATCGATCCCGGATCGCCCTGGCGGGCGCTGCGGCCGAGCAACTGTTCGTCGAGGCGGCGCAGATAATAGCGGGTGGTGCCGATGATGTGGAGGCCGCCGAGGGCGACGCTCTCCGGGGCGAGTTTGATGTCGGTGCCGCGTCCGGCCATGGAGGTGGCGATGGTGATGGCGCCGCGTTGCCCGGCCTGGGCGATGATGGCCGCTTCCCGGGAGTGGTTTTTCGCGTTGAGCACGGTGTGCGCAAGGCCGAGCGCTGTGAGCCGGGCGCTCACCTGTTCGGATTCCTGCACGGAGGAAGTGCCGACGAGGATGGGCCGTCCCTGCGCATGCACCTGCTGGATGTCGGCCACGATGCGGTTCATCTTGGCCGCGTGTCCCATGAAATGCAGATCGGGGTGGTAGCGCCGGATGCATTTTTTGTGAGGAGGGATGGGGATGACATCGAGTTTGTAGGTGCCGAGGAACTCATCGGCATCGATGCGCGCCGTGCCGGTCATGCCACCGAGATATTTGTACTGGCGGATAAAGTTCTGGATCGTTGTCTCCGCGAGGGTCTGGGACTCCGGCGACATGCGGAGCTGCTCTTTGAGCTCGATGGCCTGGTGGAGGCCGTCGGCGAAGTGGCGTCCGGGTAAAAGGCGCCCGGTGTTGGTGTCGACCAGCACGATCTCGGAATCGCGCACGATGTACTCCACATCGCGCCGGTAGAGGGCGTAGGCCTTGATGAGCTGGTTGATGACGTTGAGCTGCGAGGCGATGGCCTCCATCTCGGTGGACAGTGCCTCGCGCCGGCGTTGTTTCTCTTCGTCGGAGTGGGCGGATTTTTCCAGACGTGCAATCTGAGCGGGAAGATCCGGGATGACGAGGGAGTGTCCGAGGAGTTTGGCAAACTGCTCCTGGCAGGAGTCGGAAAGCTGGATGGAATGATCGCGCGGGTTGATCGAGTAGAACCCCTGATTGTGCAGCTCGGCGAGGAGGAGCGGGCTGCCTTCCGCCTTTTCGACAAATTCTTCGAGCTTCCGCCGGACGGATGACTCCATGAGCCACTCCTGGAGGCGCTCGTTGTTGGGATCGGCCTGCTGGATGAGGAAACACTTCCGGCCGAGCTCGGGGTGCTCGGCGCTGCCGGATGCGAGCATTTCGGCGACGGATTGCTCGAGTTGCCCGACGTAGTCTGCCTGGAGTTTATGGACCTCGCGCACCGGTTTGTGGAGGGTGGTGTAGAGCGAGAGATCGGAGTCTTTTCGCCCGGAGATGGCGAAGGGCGTGCGTGCTTCGTCGATGAGGACGGAGTCGGCTTCATCGACGATGGCGAAGTCGAGGCCCTGCTGAAGTCGCTGCTCGGGGGATGCGATGAGGCCGTTGTCGCTGAGGTAATCAAAGATGAGCGCGGAGGCGGTGGCGTAGAGGACGTCGCAACGGTAGGCGGCCTGGCGTTCGGGCATGGGTTGCCCAGTCTGGAGCAGGCCGACCGAGCAGCCGAGCTTCTCGAAAAGGGGCTTCATCCAGATCGAATCGCGCTGAGCGAGATAGTCGTTGGCGGTGATGATGTGCACCTTGCGTCCGCTCAAAACGCTCAGGTAGGCGGCGAGCACGGCCGACAGAGTCTTGCCCTCGCCGGTGGCCATTTCGGCGACCTGGTTGTGGAAGAGCACGAGGCCGCCAAGAAGCTGGGAATCGAAGGGCAGAATGTGCCACGGCAGGGTTTCGTCGAGGACTTGGAAACTATGCCCTTTGAGCTGATCGCAGGCGACGAGCAGGTTGGCGCAGGCGTC
>MWDT01000163.1 GCA_002070825.1 Verrucomicrobia bacterium ADurb.Bin122 | reverse complement strand
ACGCCTCTGCCCCGGCGCGACAGTCCTCAATGGCCAACACTTCCGGGGCCATCAGGTGAAGGACGCCAAAGAGGATGTCCGCCGCTGGCTGAGCGATATCCAATTATTGAAGTCCCCCATGTGATAAGCGCCCAGCCCGGGGCCGGCACGGCACGGGCTTCGTAATCGCCAACTCACCACGCGCGTCAGCCCCTCATTCGCCCCATGTCGAGATATGCCCCGGAAAGGGCACCCACGATGCCGGCCTGCCCTGAGCAGGCGCCACGCCCGCCCCCGGACCATTCGGACCAACACGCGTCCGCCCCGGCGGGCCAGCGGGCCATCCAAGTTCGCAAATCGAGGCTCCGTGTAGCCGTCGCGCTCCTCCTGGTATTTTTCGCCACCATAAGCACCGCCGGTTTCATGCTCCGCAGCCCGCTATCCAGCGCCGGGTATCCTCGCTCGACGAATTTTCGGAACGAAAGATTCCAAAACGCAGAGCCGGCGTTTCATGGCGGATTCGCCCAAGGAGCCGCTTCGTTCTGGCGCTTCATGACCAAGAAATCGCCGGATTCGGTGCCGAAACGTGCCATCGTCGTCGTGCGGGCGATGGATCGCGCCTCGTTGGAGACCGCGCCCGACAACAGCCTGTGGCGGCTGGGCCACTCGACGGTGTTGATGAAGCTCGCCGGAAAATTCTGGCTGCCCGACCCGGTGTTCTCCGGGTGAGCCTCGCCGGTGCCCGTCGCCGGCCCGAAACGTTTCCAAGCGGCTCCGATCACCGCAGACGCATTGCCGGCCATCGAAGCCGTCATCCTGTCGCACGATCATTACGATCACCTGGACCGCGCCACGATCCTAGCCCTCGAACCCAAGGTCGGCCGCTTCGTCGCGCCACTCGGCGTTGGCGAACGCCTGGTCGCCTGGGGCATCCCTGCGGCGAAAGTGCAACAACTCGACTGGTGGCAGGAGACGCGCATCGACCAGCTCCAGATCGTCGCCACTCCTGCCAAACATTTCTCCGGGCGCTCGCTCACGGATCGAGACCGCACCCTCTGGGCGTCCTGGGTACTGATCGCCCCCGAACTGAAAGTCTTCTTTGGCGGAGACAGCGGCTACTTCGACGGATTCACAAAGATCGGCGAACGGTTCGGCCCGTTCGATCTAACCATGATCGAGGCCGGCGCCTATGACCGAGATTGGCCCAGCATCCACATGACACCCGAAGAAAGCGTGCAGGCCCACCTCGACCTGCATGGCCGCCGACTCATGCCGATTCACAACGGAACCTTCGACCTAGCACTCCACTCTTGGACGGAACCTTTCGAACGGGTTATCAGCCACGCCAAGGTCACCAATGCCGCCGTCCTCACGCCACGCTTCGGCGAGCGGGTGGACATTCGAGCGCCGGCCGAGAGCACGTCTTGGTGGCGCTGACCGGCACCGCGTTCATGAACAGGAAACATCGCCCCAGCCGCACCGGCTTGATCGCACCTGCGCCGAGTTCCATCTACTTCAACCTATGAGCAGCCACATCCTCCCGGTCCCGCTAGAAAAGGCCAACCGACTCATCAACCACGGGCCCACCGTGCTCGTCTCAGCCAGCCATGGCGGTGTCGACAACGTCATGGCGGCAGCCTGGGTGTGCGGGCTCGATTTTGCCCCGCCCAAGGTATCCCTGGTGCTCGCCCGTACTTCGATGACGCGCGAGCTCGCCGAGAAGAGCGGCCACCTCGTGGTCCAGGTGCCCACCGTACGACAGGCAAAACTCGTACACGACGTCGGCAACAGCAGCGGCCGAGACGCCCCGGACAAACTGAAACGCTGCGGCGTGGAGCTGTTCCGCCTCGATGGCGTGCCCGCCCCGTTCGTCTCCGGCTGCTCGGCCTGGCTCGCGTGTCGCCTGATCCCGGATGCACACCTCCGCAACGGCTACGACATGTTCGCCGCCGAGGTCACAGGCGCGTGGGCTGACGACCGCGTTTTCCGCGATGGCCATTGGCAGTTCGAAACCGCCGACGCCGGCTGGCGCAGCCTCCACTACATCGCCGGCGGCCACTTCTACGCGATCGGCAACGTGGTGGATGTGCCGGGCCCGGAGACAGACTGAGCGCGCGACAGCGTCGTGTGCCCCTGCCACCGACGGTAATCGCTCGGCATGAGGCCGGTCTCCTTGGGGAACAGCCGGGCGAAGTGGCTCGGGGTGGAGTAGCTCACGTCGCCAAAGCAGTCGCACTCCCAGCCTGGGATGAGGGCGCGCACACCGACACGTTGAAAACGCATCGGTTTGGGTGTTCCCTCCACTCCGCACTCATCCGTCAACTAGGCCGCCATGCCGATCCCCGACACCACCTCCGCCGAAGCCTATCTTCCCTACACGAAGTCGAGACTCCTGCGTCCGAGCCGGGGCAAGGCGTGGCGCGACCTGAAGGCGTGGATTCATGAGCCCCTGCGCGAAACCGACGCCTTGGCACTGCCGGGGGTGAGCGAGCCGTATCTGGCATGGACGTTCTCCGGCGAGGTCGAGTTCCAGGAACGCGAGGGCGACGGTCCGTGGCTCACCCACCGCATCAAGGCGGGGTCGTTCTTCCTCACCACCGGCGGAGGGCCGTACGAGTGCCGCTGGAAGCCGGTCTCAGCCGAGCCGTTCCTCGCGATGATGGTCTTCGTCGAGCTGCCGCTGTTCCGCCGCGCCGCCGAGGAGGTGTTCGGCGCCGATGCGTCGAAGGTGCGACTGCGCGACCTGTCGGCGTTCACCGATCCCGATCTGAACTGGATGATGCAACGCGTCCGCGACGAACTGATGGCGCGCCGCGCGAGCCCGCTGCGCGTCCAGGGGCTGGCCCAGCTCATCGCGACACATCTGGTCCGCAACTACGCCGAGGTTGTGAAGGCCCCCTCAAGCGGCAGCGCTTCGCTGCCCGGCTTCAAACTGAAGCAGGTGACCGACTGGATCGAGTCGCACCTCGATGCCGCCTACGACTTGGATCAACTCGCCGCCCTCGCTGGGCTGAGCCGGTTCCATTTTCACCGCCTCTTCAAGCAGGCCACCGGCGTCTCCCCCGCCAAATACCAGACTACCGCGCGCCTCGACGAGGCGCGGCGCCGCCTGCGCGAGACCAAGCAGAGCATTGTCGAGATCGCCCTCGAAGTGGGCTTCGCGAGCCCGAGCCACTTCGCCTAGGTCTTCCGGCGCGAGACCAGGATGGCGCCCAGCGAATACCGCCGGCAGCCCTGAAACGCGCGCACCGGCTGGAGCGCCGGTTTGCGGCGGCGACAAGTCAGCAGGCCGCCCGCCGCGGAAATCGGGTGGTGGCGCAGCGTCGCACGCCGTTTTGAGCAAGGACGCGACAGCCGGAGCAAGGGTGCGCGCGCAGGGCGGCGCCCGCCGTGGTACGCTCCGCCAGCTACCATGAATCCAACCAAAGCACTCGCCCTGATCACCGCGCTCCTGCTCGGCACGAGCCTGTTCGCCGTCCCCGCCAACGCGCAGAGCACCACCGCCACCACCAAGGACACTTCCATGAACACGAACCAGGAACCCGATCACTACACCTTCGAGCTGAGCGCGAACGTCACGCGACAGAAAGTGACGTTCGCGAACCGGTATGGCATCCGGCTCACCGGCGACCTCTACCTGCCCAAGAACCAGGAGGGCAAAACGCTGCCCGCCCTCGCGATCAGCGGGCCGTTCGGCGCCGTGAAGGAGCAGTCCTCGGGTCTCTATGCGAACGCGATGGCTGAGCGCGGCTACGCCGTACTGGCCTTCGATCCGTCGTACACCGGCGAAAGCGGCGGCGAACCGCGCAACATCGCCTCGCCCGACATCAACACGGAGGACTTCAGCGCGGCGGTCGACTATCTCGGCCTGAATCCGCGCGTGGACCGGAACCGCATCGGCATCCTCGGCATCTGCGGCTTCGGCGGCTTCGCGCTCAACGCCACCGCCGTCGACAAACGCATCAAGGCCGTCGCGACCAGCACCATGTACGACATGACGCGCGTGGCGTCCAAGGGCTATAACGACAGCCGGACGCTCGCCGAGCGCACCCAAATGTTGGAGCAGATGAGCAACCAGCGCTGGCTGGACGCCGAACGCGGCGCCCCCGCCTACGGCCCGGTCATGAACGAGCTGAAGGGTGGCGAGCCGCAGTTCCTGGTGGACTATCACGACTACTACCGGACGCCGCGCGGCTTCCACCCCCGGTCGGTCAACTCGAACGGCTCGTGGGCGCGTACCAGCCTGATTCCGTTCATGAACATGCCGATCCTGACCTACATCGCGGAGATCTCGCCGCGCCCGGCCCTGTTCATCCACGGCGAAAAGGCCCACTCGCGCTACTTCAGCGAGACCGCCTACGCGGCCGCCGCCGAGCCGAAGGAGCTGCTGATCGTCCCCGGCGCCAACCACGTCGATCTCTACGACCGCCTCGACAAGATTCCCTTCGACAAGCTCGCCGACTTCTTCGCCAAAAACCTGAAGTGAGCGCCGGGCTGCGCGACGGGCGTGCCTCACGGCGCCGATGCGCGCCCGCTCTCCATCAAGACGCCCATGAATCGCCCCATCGATATTTTCGAGCGACTGCGGCGCGGCGAGACCGTCGCCTTCGATGATCCCGAAAGCGCTAGGCTTCGGGAGGCTTCTTTCGTCACCAGGAAACTGCTTCTGCAATTGAACCAATCCGGCGATGCCGAACAGATCCGCGCCTTGCTGAGTCGGATCATCGGCAGCGAGATCGACAAAAGCAGCGCTCTGTTTCCCCCGTTTCATGTCAACTACGGGAAGCACACCCGGATCGGGAAGAACGTCTTCATCAACTTCGACTGCGTTTTCCTGGATCTCGGCGGGATCACCATCGACGACGGCGTCTTCATCGCGCCGAAGGTCAGCCTGCTCACCGAAGGGCATCCGCTTTCGCCCGAAAACCGGCATTCGCTGACCGTGGGCCCCATCCATCTCAAGAGAAACGCATGGATCGGCGCCAATGCCACCATCACGCAAGGCGTGACCATCGGCGAAAACGCGGTGGTCGCGGCCGGCGCGGTCGTCGTCACCGACGTTACCGACAATACCGTGGTCGGCGGAGTCCCGGCAAAGGTGATCAAGACCCTTTAGTCCACCGTGCAGGGCCGGGCCGACACCAAGCCCCAGTTCCCCGCAAAACCCGCACAACCCGAGCCCCCCATGCGACGCCCGCGCCGTTTCATGCGACGGTCTACTCTACCCGCGATCCACCATGATCGGCGGCATCCGCGAGACGCAGGAGATGCTCGATTTCTGCGGCCAGCACGGGATCGCCTCCGACATCGAGATGATCCGCATGGACCAGATCAACGAAGCCTACGCACGCATGCTCAAGAGCGACTTGAAGTACCGCTTCGTGATCGACATGGTCTCGCTCAACGCCGACTAAACCGCCAACGCGCGAGCAAGTTCCAGCCGCCGATGCCCTCGAGAGCGACGAAGCCCGCGGAAGCGTGCGGGGGCCATCCTCGGCGGTGGCATCGGTTCAACGGGGCCGCTTCGCGCTGCCAGCGCGCTTTAGTGCTGGCAGCAAGACGCGCCGCTCTCGCAGCCGGCGCAGGAAGAACAGGCCTCGCGGATCACCCGATCCCGGTTAAACGTCGTGATCGAACTTTTCCCCTGCTCAAAGCGGTGGGTGCGCTCCGCCACGACCTTGATGGAGCACTCCCCAAACTCGATCAGCATCGGCACCGTGCGACGCCCCACGTCG
>MWDT01000162.1 GCA_002070825.1 Verrucomicrobia bacterium ADurb.Bin122 | reverse complement strand
GTTGTAGAAGTCGAGGTCGCCGGTCTCCGCGACGTAGTCGGGGATGGCGTTGAAGAACCACTGGCAGTCGTCGGATCGGTACTCTTCGCGCTTGGGCGCGGGCATGGCGCCGGGCTTGTGGCTGAAGGGCTGGACGACGGGCATGGCGCCGCCGTTGGAGACCTGGCCGGTGAGCATGAGCTCGAGGCGCTCGCGGATCTGGTCTTTCAACATCGGCATGGCGCCGAGGAAGTCCTGCACGGTATCACGGAAGCCGAGACCGTCGCGCTCGCCGTTGTAAACGAGAGAGGCGTGGCGGGACCAGGTGTAGGTGATGAGGGCGTTGTAGGCGCCCCAGACGTTGGCCATGGAGTCGAACTCGGCGTCGGGCGTCTTGACGACGGCGGAGCCGAGGAGGCCGTGCCAGTGGGCCTTGAGCTTCTGGAGCTCGGCTTCGCAGCGCTCGCTGGTGCCAAACTCGGCGCGGGCGGCGTAGCCGTGCGACTCGGGGGTGCCGAGGCCGAGCATGACGATGAGCTCGCGCGATTCGCCGGGCTGGAGCGAAAGCTCGACCTGGAGGGTGCCGCAGGCGTTTTCACCTTCGGCGAGGAAGTTGGAGCAGGTGCCGTCGATGACGGCCTGCGGGTTGGCGTAGGTGTTGTAGACCGAGCCGAGGAAACGCTCACGGACGGTCTCGTAGCCGGCGAGCGGGGCGCCGGTGAAGGCCATCCAGAGGCGGTGGCAGCCCATGAGGTCCTTCGGGTCGAACTTGGTGTACGGGTGCACGGCCATGCCGAGCATGTCCTGCTCGACGGTGGCCTTGGTGATGAACTGCGAGTACTGGAGGTTGGTCAGGTCGTTGGGCATGTGCCACGGGCTGGCCATCTCGCAATAGGTGAAGACGGCGAGCTTGCGGGGCTGCTTGCCCTTGTTGGTGACCTTGAGGCGCCAATATTCGAAGGCCTGGCCGAGCGGCACGAAGTAGGTGCTCTCGGTCTCGATCGAGGAGTAGCGCGAGATGATGGTGGTGTAGGCGGTGCCGTGGCGGCAGGTGCTCTTGTACTTGGAGAGCGGCTTGCCGACGGGCTGCCAGGAGGAGGACCAGAAATCGCCGCTCTGCTGATCGCGCAGGTAGAAGTAGCGGCCGGGCTGGTCGAGCGGCACGGAGTTGGAGCGCAGGCGCAGGAAGCGCGAGCCGAGCGCGCTCTTGTAGAAGGAGTAGCCGCCGGCGTTGTTGGTGATGAGGGCGCCGTAGTCGAGCGAGCCGAGGTAGTTGGCCCACGGGCGGGGCGTGTCGGGACGCGTGATGACGTACTCTTTGGCTTTGTCGTCGAAATGACCGAATTGCATGGCGATTTCAGGTTAAATCAGGAGGGAAAAAAGAAGCCGTAGGCACGCGCGGGGGCGCACCTACGGCAGAGAGGAAACGTCTTAGCCGAGGGTGACTTCGACGGTGACGAACTTGGTGCCGGCGGCGGGCAACGGGATGAGGTTGCCCTCGATCTTCTTGCCGTCGACGACGAGCGACTTCACGCCCTTGCACTTCGACTTCGGGTTCGAGACGACGATCGAGTACTCGACGCCGCGGAACTTACGGTGGACGGAGAAGCCCTTCCACTTTTTCGGGATGCAGGGGTCGATGCGCAGGCCGTTGAAGTCGGGCTTCACGCCGAGGATCGACTGCGAGGCGACGACGAACGACCAGGCGCCGGTGCCGGTGAGCCAGGAGTTCTTACCCTCGCCGGGGACGGGGGCGAACTGCGAGGACGTCATCTGGGCGTAGACGTACGGCTCGGAGCGGTAAACGTCGTGGTCCTTCTTGGCGGACGGGCAGATCGAGAGGTAGTACTCGAGGGCCTTTTCGCCTTCGCCAAACATGGTCCAGCCGATGTGAATCCAGGTGTTGTTGTGCGAGAAGACGCCGGCGTTTTCCTTGTAGCCCGGAGGATAGGAGGAGACTTCGCCGAGCTCGAGGTGGTACTCCGAGTACGGGGGGTACTGGAGGGCGCAGCCCTTGTCGGAGGTGTAGAGGTACTTGTCGACGGCCTGGAGGGCCTTCTTGGCGCGGCCGTTGTTCTGGCCGGCACCGCCGAGCACGCACCACGCCTGGCTCTCGATGTAGATCTTGCCTTCCTTGCACTTCTTGGAGCCGACGGGGTTGCCGGCGGCGTCGAACGCGCGGGTGTACCACGCGCCGTCCCATGCCTGCTCTTCGACGGTTTTGAGCATGTCGTCGTAGGCGGCCTGGATACGGGCGGCGTCGGCGGACTGGCCCATGAAGTTATAGAGGCCGACGAGGTCGCGGGCGGCGTAGAGGAAGAGGCCGGCGATCATGACGGACTCGGCCTGCGAGCCGTTGATGTCGCCGACGCACTGGAAGGACTCGTTGGGCTCCTTGGAGAAGCAGTTGAGGTTGAGGCAGTCGTTCCAGTCGGCGTGGCCGATGAGCGGGAGGCCGTGCGGTCCGCGGTTGTTGAGCGTGTACTGGATGGAGGTCTCGATGTGGTGCAGGAGGTTGTCGGTCGAGCCCTTCTTGTCGGCGTAGCCGCAGGGTTCCTGGAGGATCGAGGTGTCGCCGGTCTCGCGGATGTAGGCGCAGGTGGAGAGGATGAGCCAGAGCGGATCGTCGTTGAAGCCGCCGCCGATGTCGGCGTTGCCCTTCTTGGTGAGGGGCTGGTACTGGTGGAAGCAGGTGCCGTCGGAGAGCTGCGTCGACGCGATGTCGAGGATGCGCTGGCGGGCACGCTCCGGGAGGAGGTGGACGAAGCCGAGGATGTCTTGGTTGGAATCGCGGTAACCCATGCCGCGGCCGATGCCGGTCTCGTAACCGGAGGCGGAGCGGGAGAGGTTGAACGTGGCCATGCACTGGGCCTGGTTCCAGGTGTTGACCATGCGGCGTAGGTGCTCGTTGGGCACGCTCGGGGCCTGGTAAACGGAGAGGAGATCTTCCCAGCGCTGCTGGACGGACGCGAAGGCGGCGTCGACGGCCTTCATGTCGGAGAACTTCTTGAGGATGGCGCGGCCCTTGGTCTTGTTCATGACCATCGGGGCGTCGAACTTCTTGAGGTCGCCCTGATCGACGTAGGCGAGGACGAACGCGAAGGTCTCTTCCTGGCCGGGCTTGAGGGAGAGGTTGATCTGGTGGGCGCCGATGGGATTCCAGCCGTAGGCGTGGGAGTTGGTGCACTTGCCGGCGAGGACGGCCTTCGGGTCGCCGAGGCTGTTGTGCACGCCGACGAAAGCGTCGCGGGAGGTGTCGTAGCCGTTGACCTTGCGGGTGCAGCCGAAGAGGGCGTAGTGGTTACGGCGCTCGCGGTACTCGGTCTTGTGGTAGATGGCGCCGTCCTCGATCTCGACTTCGCCGATCGAGTAGGTGCGCTGGTAGTTCGTCATGTCGTTGAGCGCTTCGAAGGAGCAGAACTCGACGAACGAGAACAGGGAGAGCTTCTGGGCTTTCTTGGTCTTGTTGCGGACGGAGACCTTCCAGATTTCGAGATTTTCCTGCGGAGGGACGAACATGAGCTGCTCGACCTCGATGCCGTCCTTCTGGCCGGTGATGCGGGAGTAGCCGAGGCCGTGGCGGCACTCGAACTTGTCGAGCTTGGTGCGGGTGGGTTTCCAGCCGGGGTTCCAGATGGACTTGCCCTGCTTCACGTAGAGGAAGCGGCCGTCGTTATCCATCGGGTTGTTGTTGTACCGATAGCGCGTGAGGCGGCGCAGCTTGGCGTCCTTCCAGAAGGAGTAGCCGCCGGAGGTCTGGGTGACCATGCCGAAGTACTCGTCCTGGCCGAGGTAGTTAAGCCAGGGCAACGGAGTGTCCGGGCGCGTGATCACGTATTCGCGGTTCTTATCGTCGAAGTAGCCGTAGGTAGCCATAGTAGTGGGAATCGAGTTTGGTAGAGGGTTGATGGTTGGAAGGAAAATGAAAAACGGGTGCGGCTTTAACGCGCCGGGGCAGTGGCTCGGAGATACAGGGAACTCGCGCAGTGGCCGTCGGCATCGCCGACGAGGTAGGGCGTGAGCTGCTCCAGCTCGGCGAGATTCTGCGTGGAGTCGCCGACCCACACCTGGCTGAGGTAGCCCTGATCGGCGGAGCCGAGCGGCACGCCTTCGTAGGGGCCGGGGGCGACGGAGAGCGTCCAGCCGTGGGGCCGGGCGATGGTCAGCGATTGGGGCGCGAAACCGAGTTTGGCATTTTGAATGCCGGAGCGAAGGGTGGCGGTGTCGCCGTCGACTGCGATGGCGGGATGTGGGAGCGCGAAGGCCGGCACGGGCTCGACCATGCGGGCATTGACGATGCCGTGAGGGGTCTCGTCCCACTTCACGAGCTTCGTTTGAATCTCCATCGGCGCATCGACGGGGATGACATGGAGGCCGAAGTACGGGCGGCCGTCGGATTGCCAGCGCACGGTGCAGCGGAGGCGGTCGCCCTCCCAGGCGTATTCGCGGGTGAGGGCGGGGTAGTTCTTGTCGAGCTGCGGCTGGGAGACGACGAGGGTGCCGTCGGCGCGCGTGGAGACCTGGGCGGCGGCGGAAAACTCCCACTCTTTGAGCGGCGGCCAGACCCAGCGGTACTGGGGCCCGAGCCAGAAGCGGTGTCCCCCCTGATTTTGGCCCTCGGCCGGGCGCGGTGCGGGCGCGTTGAGCAGATTGTACGATCCGTCGGCCGCGCCGAGGTAGATCAGGCGCGCACGCGCCTCGGAGACGATGGCGCGGACGGGACCGTGGATGGACGCCCAGGCGGGCTCGCCCTGCCAGGTGGATTTTTCCCAGGCGGGCGCGGTGACGGAGGGGGAGGTGTTCATCGAGACTGGAAAGGTGTCCGTGCGGAAGGGGGCGGCGGGCAGTCCGGCGGCGTTTTCAAGATTGGCCTGCGGGTTGTCGGCCCAGGCGTAGCGCACAGTGCGGGGCGCCGGCACGGCAGCGGAGGTGACGACGACGGTCTCGCCGTCGATGTGCGCCTCGGCTGGGTGGTACACGCCGTCGGCGCCGGCGAGTTCGAAACCATGGAGTTTATCGGCGCCGCCGGAGATGCTCAGGCCCTTGGCGTGGCGCCAGTGCAGGCGCACGGTGCCGCCGGAGATCGCGACGCGTTTGATGGTGGGGCCGGAGTCGGAAATGCCGGCTTCGCCGTACACGCGGTCGCGGGCGAGCAGGGCGAGGCGGCGGGCGACCTCGCGCTTGTTGCGCGGGTGGATGTCGGCCGGGTTGCCGATGTCGAGGGTGACGACCATGCCGGTTTGCGGCTCGGCGAGGGTCTGCGTCTGCGCCTCGCGCAGGTACGGCCAGCCTGGCGAGGCGGTGAAGTTGGCGAGCTGGACGAAGTAGAAGGGGAAATCGCCCTGGCCCCAGCGTGCGCGCCAGTCGCGAATCATCGCGGTGAACCGGTCGCGATAGGTGTTGGCCACATCGACGTTGGCTTCGCCCTGGTACCAGATGGCGCCGCGGATGCCGTAGCCGGCGAGCGGGGCGATCATGCCGTTGAAAAGGTAGGCTGGGTTGTTCTGCGGCTGGAGAATCGCGGGTACTGACGGCGAGGTGGCGTAGACGCTGCCGGGCACCAGCGGGACCTCGCGCTCGCTCTGATAGCGCCACTCGCCGGCGAGCGGGAGGCGCTCCGGCGAGGCGGCGGATTCGGCGAACATGGAGGTGCGCGGGCCGGAGAAACCGCCTTCGCCGAACTGGTCGAACACGCGCACGGCGATCACGTTTTTGCCGGCCTTCACCTGCGAACCGGGGACGACGTAG
>MWDT01000161.1 GCA_002070825.1 Verrucomicrobia bacterium ADurb.Bin122 | reverse complement strand
CCTGGTAGAACGACAGCGCCTCGTAGGCGAGGAAGTCGAAGAGCGTGGGGCGGTAGGTGTCGGGCACGTTGCCCTTCTCGATCAGGTCGTCCCACTGCGCGATGGGCGTGGACTGGAGCGCGGCGGAGTCGGCCAGCGCGGCGTCGAAGTGCTTGCCGATCTCGGCGAGGATGCGGGCGAGATCCCAGGTCTGGATGTCGGCGCCCGGCGCGGCGGCGGTCTGCGTGCGCTGGTGGAAACGCCAGCGGTTGTGCTGGAAGTACTGCCAATACCAGTGGCCCAGCAGCGCCTCCATCACCGGCTTCATCGCGGCCGGCGCCTTGGCCAGCTCGGCCTCGAGGCGGGTGATCTTCTCCTCGGGCTTGTTGCCCTCGATCAGGCCTTCGAGGGCGATCTTGCGGCCGATGGCGCGCACGGCCTCGGCGTAGGCCTGGTCGGCAAGCGCGCCCGTGATGATCGGGTCGAGCCGCTCGATGGCGGTCTTCGGCAGACCCTGCCCGGCGGCTTCATCGACGGATTTCCATTGGGCATCGCGAGGGCCGGCAAAGGCGGATGAGAGCATGGTGAGAACGGCAAAAGCCGCGGCAAGGAGGCGTGTTTTCATGGTGCTGGTGGGGAAGCGTCGCCTGAGAAGACGCGGAACGCTCGTGCAGGCGACATCGGGGGAACTGCGGCCCATGCAACACGGGCGCCGGGCAAATGTCAGGCCTTTGGTCGGAAAACTGCGCGTGGGAGAAACTCGCGCACGGGCCCCGGTGGGGGGCAAAAAGCCCCGACGCAGCGGTCGAGGCTTTATACGAGAGGGGCTGCCTGGCGGTGTGGCTTTCGGCGGTCAGTTTACGACGTACTGCCACTGGTTCTCGCGGGCTGCGCGGGCGGCCTTGAGCGCGCCGATCGCGCAGTAGCGCTGATAATCGGGGCCGGCGATCCGCACCTTCGGGTTTTCATAGCCGTCGGCGACGAAGCGGGCCTGCAGTTCGGTATCGATGCCGCGGATCTGGCTGCCGCCGCCGGTGAGCACGATGTTTTGCAGCAACTGGACGACCGAGTGGTTGGGCACGCGGCTGATGAGGCGGCGCGCGGAATCGAAGACGCGGTCGACGAGTTGATTGCAGGCGTTGCCGATCACCTCGCCCAGCTCGAGCGTGCGCGATTTCCCGCCGAGGATGATTTTGACGTCGATGGGCTTTCGGATGGCGCCGCAGTAGGCGTGGGCCTCCTTGATCTGGCGGACGGAGTGCGGGTCGAGATTGCAGTCGGGATAGAGCTGGATGATCGCGCTGTGGAGCAACTGGTCGACGGAGTCGCCGGCAAAGTTGAAACTGATCTGGTCGTCGGCCGTCGGGAAATAGCCCTGGACGAGGCAGAGGTCGGTGGTGCCGGCGCCGATGTCGATGATGAGCGAGTTGCTCACCGGATCGACATACTGAGGCTGGCCGAGCCGCGAGTCGTCGCGCACGCCGATCGCCGCCAGAAAGGGCTCGGGGATGAGTAGGACGCGGGCAAACGCGCCGACCACGGCGCGGCGGATGTGTTCGCGGGCCTCCGGACCGGCATTGGCCGGCACGCCGACGACGGCGCGCACGTCGGCCTGGCCGGTGGGATCGACGAGGTTGCGCAGGTGCTTGAGAATGTCGCGCGCGGCGCGCGTATCGTGGATCACGCCATCGCGCAGGGGGGCGACGAGATCGACATGCAGGGCGCAGCGCACGGCATCGTCGCCGAAGATCACATCGGAGTTGCCGGGGACGATGCCGGTGATGATGCCGGGCTTCACATAGCCGACGGCACTGGGCATGACCTTGCCGACGACGATGTCGGTGGAGTCGGGCGCCCCCGCGATGAGGCAGCACTTGTTGGTGCCGAGATCGAGGCCGACCAGGATGGTCTTGCTCTGCACGCGGCGCGCGAGGGGAGCGTTCTGGGGAATGGAGGCAACGGGTGCCGGAGGCGGAGCAGAGGGAGCGGGTGCGCTCATGGATGCAGTATGGTGTTCGTGGTTTGTGGGTGCCGTGAGCCCGGCGGGAAAGGCCGCAGGTGCAGGGCGAAAAAAGGGCGGCAGATCAGTGCGGCGGCCGGTGGCGGCGCTCCTGCGAAAGCATGTCGTCGAGCAAATCGGCCAGCCCCGGAATGCCTGTCGACGAAGGCGCCGGGTGAGCGTGCGACGGGGGCGAAGCGGGCGGCGGCATCACGACCGTGGCAAACGGGCGCGCCGGCACCGGGGGCAGGCGCGCGGCGACCAGCTCGTGCACGAGCGCGGCCAGATCGAACGCGGCCTCGTCCTCCATGCGCCAGCGGCACAGGGTGCGCTCGGGGTCGGGGCAGCCGAGCGCGGCCAGTCGAGCCTGCACGGCGGCAAATTCTCCCGCCAACGACATGCCCGGGGCCGCCTCACGGTGCGCACGCGCCAACCGGAACACGGTGGCGCGCACCTCGCGGCGCAGATTGAGTTCTTCCTCGGGATTCATGGCAGGGTTGGCCGGCTCCGACAGAGCGCCACGCACGTTGTTTCCGCAAAGAATTGTAAAGAGGCCCGAGGCGCCCCGACTGGTTAAACAATCGCGAAATGTCGCGGGGAAACCGGTCGGAGGGCGCGGCGACGGCGCGGAAAACTTCGGCGGCGCACGAATACTCGCTTGCCCACCAAAGGCGCAGGCCGGCAGGGTTCGCGTTTTTTCCAAACCCACCGTCCATCATGTCCAACACGCCCGCCTGCCCAGCCTGCACCCTTGAAGATGTCCTCAGCCACGCCGACCACTGGGAGTGCGCGACCTGCGGCCACGAATGGCCCAAGGAGGCCGCGCCTGAGGCGGCCCGCGTGGTGAAAGACGCCCACGGCACACCGCTGGCCGACGGCGACACGGTCGTGCTCATCAAAGATCTGAAGTTGCGCGGCGGCTCCGGTGTGCTCAAGGGCGGCACCAAGGTGAAAAACATCCGCCTGGTGGACGGCGACCACGAGATCGACTGCAAGATCGATGGCAGCGCGATGGCGTTGAAGGCCTGCTTTGTGAAAAAGGCCTGATCGATAACCGATGAGCGAGGTGGGCAATTACAGCCCGTCCTCGACTCCGCCAGCCGTTGGACCACTGTGTCTGCCATGGACTGGACTTCCCTCGAGTGGCTCGAAGCCGCCTCCTACATCATTACGATCGTGGGTCTGCCCTTCGCCATCGTCGTCTTCCTCTACGAACAGCGACGCGAGCGGCAAAACGAGGAGGAGGAGATCTACCAGCGACTCTCCGACGAGTACGCAGAGTTTTTGAAGACGGTCCTGCAGCACGCGGACCTCGGCTTGATGAGCGACGCGATCGACGAAAAGCCGCTCACCCACGAACAGCAGGAACGCCGCGCCGTGCTCTTCGAGTTGCTCATCTCCATTTTCGAACGAGCCTACCTGCTCGTGTATGAGGAGAACATGAAACGCCAGACGCAGCGCATGTGGATGTCGTGGGAGGACTACATGCGCTACTGGTGCCGCCGGCAGGATTTCCGGAAACTGCTACCCGGGCTGATCGAGGGCGAAGATCCGGATTTTGGCGCGCACATCTCCCGCATCGCCGCCGAAGAGGCAGCCCACGCGCCCCGACGCACCACCTGACGCCCCCGGCGCACGGGCATTTTCCGTGGATCGGCGCCTGCGCGTTTGCAGTCGGCGCCGACTGCGTTTCACGTTGGACGCATGACGCTCCGACGCCTCCTCGCCGCCCTGTCGATGGTCCTCCTACTGACCACCGCCCTGCCCGCCCAAGTCACCGCCCGGCTCGTCGCGATCGACACCTCGGTGCAACCAGGGCACCCGGTGCGGGTCGCCCTGCGGCTCGACCACGAGAAAGCCTGGCACACTTACTGGAAACACGCGGGCACGGGTTACCCCACCACCCTCGAATGGCAACTCCCCGCAGGCTGGCGCGCGAGCGGCTTCGACTGGCCCACGCCCCACCTGATGCGCGACCGCGAGGGCGCGATCATCGGGCACGGCTACGAGGGCACGATCCTCCTGCCGCTCACGATCACGCCCCCCGACGGACTTCAGCCAGGGACCCAAGTGACCCTCTCGGCCACCGCCGACTGGCTGATGTGCAAGGAGAGCTGCATGCCTGGCAACGCCCGCGTGAGCCTCACCCTGCCTGTCGCCTCCATGCCGCCAGCGCAGGACGCCGCGACGCTCGCCGAGTGGGCGAAACAAAGCGCCCCGACCGCGCCGACCGGCGCACAGACGCTCGCCGCCTGGTCCGAGGGCAACGCGGTCAAACTCGCCGTCGCCGGCGTCGAGCTCCGCGAACCGCATTTTTTCAGCGACGACGGGCTCGTCGATTTCGAGGCACCGCAACCGCTCAGCCGCGACGGCGAAGCCACGGTCCTCGCCCTCGCACGCGCCGCCCAATCGCAGGGCGCGCGGCTGGCGGGCGTGCTGGCGTACACCGATGCCGATGGCGTTTACCGCGGCCTGCGTGTCGATCTGCCGATCGCGACCACGGCCCCGGCTTCCGCGGCGAAAAGCACGCTCGGGCTGGGCGCGCTGGCGCTGGCATTTCTCGGCGGGCTGGTGCTCAACCTCATGCCCTGCGTATTTCCGGTGCTCGGCATCAAGATCCTGGGGTTTGTCAACCAGGCCGGCAACGACCGGCGCAAAGTCACGCTGCACGGGCTCGCCTTCACGCTGGGCGTGCTCGTCTCGTTCTGGGCACTGGCCGGCGTGCTGGCCGTCCTGCGCACGGGAGGCGAGCAACTCGGCTGGGGCTTCCAGCTACAATCGCCGGGTTTCGTCTTCGCGCTCGCCGCGACGATGCTGGTCTTTGCACTCAGCCTGAGCGGCGTGTTCGAATTTGGACTCGGCGCCACGGCCGTCGGCAGCCGCCTGCAGGCGCGCGAAGGCTGGGCCGGCTCGTTCTTCACCGGCGTGCTGGCCACCGTGGTGGCCACGCCGTGCAGCGCGCCATTTCTTGCGCCGGCACTCGGGGCGGCCCTCGCGATGCCGACGGGCCAGGCATTCGTGGTGTTTACCGCAATCGCGCTCGGGCTCGCCGCGCCCTACCTGCTGCTCTCGATCTTCCCGCAGGCGGTGAAAGCGCTGCCGCGGCCCGGAGCGTGGATGGAAACCGTGAAACAAATCCTGGCATTTCCGCTCTACGCGACCACCGGCTATCTCCTCTGGGTGCTCGCCGGGCAAACCACGGAAAACGGACTCCTGGGTGCCATCCTCGGGCTCGTCGTCATCGCGCTGGCGGCCTGGGTGTACGGCCGGCTCACGCAACCCGGCGCGGTCCCCAGCCGGCGCCGTGCCGGACTCGCCGGCGGACTCGTGCTCCTCGCGGCGGGCGTCTGGCTCGGCTGGCCAAAAGCGCCAGACGCCGACGCCATCGTCTGGGAACCGTGGAGCCCGGCGCGCGTTGCAGCCCTGCGCGAGTCGGGCCGGATCATCTACATCGACTTTACCGCGCGCTGGTGCGCGACGTGCCAGACCAACAAGCGGCTGGCGTTGGACAACGCGGAGGTGCGGCGGGCATTTCGCGAGCGCGGCGTCGTCGCGTTAAAGGCCGACTGGACCAACAAGGACCCGCGAATCACCGAAGAGCTGGCTCGGTGGCAGCGCAGCGCGGTGCCGTTTAACCTGGTTTACCGGGCAGACCGCCCCGAGCCGCTCATCCTGCCGGAAGTGCTGACGGCCGGCGCGGTGATCGAGGCGTTGCGCGAGTAAACGCGACTGCGCGCCACGCCCTAAGCG
>MWDT01000160.1 GCA_002070825.1 Verrucomicrobia bacterium ADurb.Bin122 | reverse complement strand
CGAAGTGTGGTCGGGCGGCCAGAAGCGCTGGCTCGAAGTGTCGAGCTGCTCGAATTTCGAGGCGTTCCAGGCGCGCCGCGCGCAGATCCGTTTCCGCTCGAAGGAAACCGGCAAGCCCGAGCTCGTGCACACGATCAACGGCTCCGGCCTCGCCGTGCCGCGCGTGCTTTCGGCGCTCTTGGAAAACAACCTCCAGGCGGACGGGCGCGTGAAGCTGCCTGCCGTGCTCGTGCCTTACTTTGGGCAGGAGTACGTGACCTTCGCCTAAACAACCCTCCAATGCGGTCCCGTCCTGTGCAGTGTTTCAGGCGGGACCGTTTTGTTTACCCATGGCGCGGTGTCGCGTGAACTGGCCGCAGTCGGCGCTCGCGCTGGCAAAGGCGATCCCGGCCTCGCGATTGCATCCGTCGGTGCAGGCTTGGGCGCAATCGCGCACGCGGGCCGCACGCGGGTCGTGGGCGATCGCGTTTTCGGGCGGCGCGGATTCGCTGGCGCTGTTGCTCCTCGTCTGGGCGCATTGGCCGGAGCGGCGAGAGCGGCTGGTAGCGTTTCATTTTAACCATCGCTTGCGTGGACGTGCGAGTGCGGGCGACGCGCAGTTTTGTCGGCGTGTGTGCCGGGCGCTGGGAATTGCATTGCGCACGGGGGCGTGGGCCGGAGCGCGAGCCGGCGCGAGCGAGGCGGCGGCGCGGGCGGCGCGGATGGAGCTTTTCGCACAGGAGATGGCGGAGGCCGGAGCCCAGGCGCTCTGGCTCGGCCACCAGCAGGACGACATCGCCGAAACCATGCTGATGCGGCTGGCGCGAGGGAGTGGCACGGCGGGCCTCGCGGCACCGCGACCGGTGCAACCGATGCCGGGCGGGCGCGTGCATCTGCGCCCGTTGACGACATTGACCAAGGCGGCGCTGGTCGCGGCGCTGGAGAAGATCGGGGTGCCTTGGCGCGAGGATGCGAGCAATGGCGGTGCGGACTATTTTAGGAACCGGGTGCGGCAGTCGGTGTTGCCGGCGTGGCGGCGTGCGGCGCAAGGGCGCGAGGCGCTTGAGGGGGCGGCGCTGGCGCGCGAGTTGTTGGAGGAAGACGATGCGGCGCTGGAGGCGTGGGTGGACGAGCTGGACGCGCTCAAGCGCGGTCGCCTAGATTTGGGGGCGCTGGCGGGAAAACCGGTGGCGGTGTGGCGGCGGGCGTTGCGCCGCTGGCTCGTGACGACGCCGTATCGCGGAGATTTGTCGAGGCAGGGGTTTGCGGCGCTTTTGGCGGCGGTGCGCGTCGGGCCGAGTGCGCGGTTTAGCTTGGGAAACGAGGGGTTTGCGGTGGCGCGTGCCGGTGTTTTGCGTTTCGAACGAGTCAGGGCCCGAAAGGCCGGGAAATAACCGGGGGGCTCATTGACTTATCTGGGGGGAACCTCCAGCGTTGGCCCCCAGTCTCCCTCTTTCTGAATGACCGATAACGATCCCAAGAAGAAGCGTCGCCCTCTTAAGAGTCTGCCACCGGACAAGTTCCAGCCTAAGGTTATCCTGATCTGGCTGGCCATTGGCGTGGCATTGCTGGCGCTATTTTATATCCCGACCAAGCAAAAATCGGGCCCTGCGACGCTCAAGGTCCAGGAGGTGATCGAGTTTGCTGAAAAGGACATGATCAAAGCTGGAATCATCCGGCCGGATCCGTCGGTCGGCCCAGGCTGGAACGTGATCACCGGTGATTTCAAGGAGCCGATGGAGTCGCCCAATGGGAAGACGACGACGTTCATTGCCGAGGGGCGTGTGACGGACTCCAACATGGAGCGGCTCCAGAAGGCGTTGGTCTTTACGGAGCAGCGCACGAGCAATGTCTTTACGCAGATCCTCGCGCAGGTGATCCCGTTTGTGATCATCATCGGCCTGCTCTATTTCCTTTTTGTCAGGCAGCTGCGCAGCGCTGGGCGTGGCGCTCTCAGCTTCGGCAAGAGCCGCGCCAAGATGCTCACGCGCGATCGCGACAAGATCACGTTCACGGACGTGGCGGGGTGCGATGAGGCGAAGGAGGAGATCAGCGAAGTCGTCGAGTTCCTCAAAGACCCGAAGAAGTTCACCCGCATGGGAGGACGCATCCCGAAGGGCATCCTGCTGGTTGGCCCTCCGGGTACCGGCAAGACGCTTTTGGCGAAGGCCGTGGCTGGTGAGGCCGACGTGCCGTTCTTCTCGGTTTCTGGCTCCGACTTCGTCGAAATGTTTGTCGGCGTCGGTGCGAGTCGCGTGCGCGATATGTTTGAGCAGGGCCGCAAGAATGCGCCGTGCATCATCTTCATCGATGAAATCGACGCCGTCGGCCGCCAGCGCGGCGCCGGCCTCGGTGGTGGCAACGATGAGCGTGAGCAGACGCTCAATTCGTTGCTCGTCGAGATGGACGGCTTCGACACGACCGAGGGCGTTATCATCATGGCGGCGACCAATCGCCCCGATGTGCTCGACAATGCGCTACTGCGCCCGGGCCGTTTCGACCGACAGATCTATGTCGATTTGCCCGACATCATCGGCCGAGAGCAAATCCTGCGCGTCCATGCCAAGAAGATCAACCTGACTGACGAGGTGGATCTGTCGATCCTCGCGCGTGGTACGCCGGGTTTGTCCGGCGCGGATCTTGCGAATCTCCTGAACGAGGGCGCCTTGCTCGCCGCTCGTCGCAACAAGAAGAAGGTCGACATGCAGGACTTGGACGACGCGCGGGACAAGGTGCAGTTTGGCCGCGAGCGTCGCCGGTTGATGGACGATCAGGAGAAGAAGCTGACGGCCTATCACGAGGCCGGCCATGCGCTGGTGCAGGCGGTGTTGGACGACGGTTCGATGCCTGTGCACAAAGTGACGATCATCCCGCGCCGCCAGAGCCTCGGTAGCACGATGTTTATTCCCAAAAAGGACATCCTCACGTACGGCATGAAGCGTGTGCTCAGCCAGATCGCGATGGGGCTTGGTGGCCGTATCGCGGAGGACATGGTGATGGGCGATGTCTCAAGTGGGGCGGCGGGTGACATCAAGCATGTGACCAAACTGGCCCGCCACATGGTCTGCGACTGGGGTATGAGCCCGCTCGGCCCGATCTCTTTTGGCGACACGCAGGACACCGTTTTCCTCGGCCGCGATATCACGCGCAATGAGCACATGAGTGAGGAGACTGCGCGGCGCGTGGATGCCGAAGTGCAGCGTATCATCGCCGAACAAGATGCCCGTGCACGGCAGATCATCGTGGAGAAACGCGCCGCACTCGAAAAGATCGCGCAATCCCTGCTGGAATTCGAAACCATCGAAGGCAAGCACGTGAGCGAGATCTTGGAGTTCGGAGAAATTCGCTCGCAGGTGATGCGAGCCTCACCACCAGCAGGGACGCCTACGGAGAAAAAAGAGCCGCAACCCCAAAACGTTGAGCCTCCCGTTGCGGAGACGCCTTCGCCGAATCCGGCCTAGGTTTATCTTCCTCTTTTCCAGCGCGGGATTTTCTCCCGCGCTTTTTTGTGGCTTGATGTTGGCATCTCATCTGTGGCGTGCCGGCGAGATGGGCGGGTGTGATTGGATTGAGTCTTCGTCCGATTCACTGTTTCTCGTTCGACCATTCCGTTCTCATGACTGCATCTGCACCTTCTCACGACATTGCATTCTCTGATCTTGGTCGCCGGGCCGCGGCGCCCACGATTGCGCGACTGATGACCTCTGCATTGGAGAATCCCGCACTGTTGTCACTTGCAGCCGGTTTCACGGACAATGGGTCTTTGCCTGCCGAGGAGGTTCGCCACGGCGTGGCGAACCTGACCGCGCAGGGCGCAGATCCAGAGGCCCTTCAGTATGGGCTTAACCAAGGACGTCTCGAATTGCGCCGCATGTTGGGGGCAAGATTGGCTGCGCAGGAACAGGGGCTGGATGCGGAGACTTTGTCGGCGCAAATGCTTGTGACCAATGGCTCGCAACAGGCACTCTATTTGGCGATCCAAGTGCTCTGTAATCCCGGCGATATCGTGCTGGTTGATCGGCCGAGCTACTTTGTTTTTTTGGAGATGTTGAACGGGCTTGGGGTTCGCCCAGTGTCGTTGCCCACCGCTTCTGATGGGGCGCTGGACTTGGTGGCTTTGCGCCCATGGCTGCGGCGCCTGCGGGGCAGTCCGGATGCCGCACGTGTGAAGGCGCTATATTTCGTCAGTTACTTTTCGAATCCGTCCGGGCGCAGCATGAGCGAGTCCGAAAAGATCGCACTGGGGGATTCCCTGCGCTCGGAGGGCTGGCACTTGCCCGTCCTCGAAGACGCTGCATATCGCGAGCTGTACTACCAAGCCCCGTGGCCTGCGCGGTCTGTGCTCGCGTTGGATGCGTGGGACCAGTTCCCGCGTTTTTACCTCTCAACGCTCACGAAATCTTTCGCGACCGGCCTGAAGGTGGGGTTTGGCGTTTGTACCGATGCCGGATGGCGCGATCGCATGCTGCACGTCAAAGGACATCACGACTTTGGCACGTCAAACTTCGCGCAGGCAGTGGTCGAGCACGCGCTACGTGATGGCAGTTTTGTCCGGCAACTCACACGGGTGCGGGCATTGTACTTGAAGAAAATGCGCGCTTTGCACGAGACGTTGCTCAACGAGGGCTTGGCGAGCTTGGGGTGGCGGTGGCGCGCACCCAGTGGCGGGCTGTATCTCTGGCTGGAGGCGCCGGGTGGGCTGGACACCGGGATGGATTCGGCCTTTTGCCGGGCCTGTGTCGAAGGCGGGGTCCTTTTCGTACCCGGCGATTTGTGTTTTGGTGATGATGCACCGCGCAATTTTCTGCGCTTGAGCTTTGGTGTCTTGCGTGTCGATGACTTGCGGGAGGCCGGTCGGCGATTTGTGGCCGTGGCTCGGCGATTTAGGTAAGCGCGGCGGAGGCGATCCTGAGTTTTTCGGCAACCACGGCTAAAGTTTTGAGTGGAGTGGGCCGAATGAGGAGGCATCTGAGCAAGGAAGCTTGGATGGAGTGATCGGACTCCCTTCGCCACCGGTCCGTGAGTACGAACGGAACGTACACAGTATCAAGGATGATACCATGTCAGTCGTAATTAACACCAACTATGCAGCGACGGTTGCTTCAAACAACTTGGCTGCTTCGAACAATTCGCTGCAGAAGAGTCTGAATCGGCTTTCTAGCGGCAGTAAGATCGTATCTCCGTCGGACGATGCGGGCGGTTTGGCGGTATCGATGAAGTTGACTGCGGCCGCGAAGCGGCAGGGAGCGGTGAACAACAACATCGGCAATTCGGTGTCGTTCCTGCAGACGCAGGACGGCGTGTTGAAGGTGGCGGGGAAGGTGCTCGATCGCATCAGCGAGCTGAAGACGCTCTACGTGGATCCGACGAAGAACAGCACGGATCTTGCGAACTATGATGCGGAGTTCACTTCGCTGCAGGCGCAGCTCTCCGCGCTGACGAACGAGAAGTTCAACAACGTCTCGTTGTTCGGGACGAACAATCTGAGCGTGCCGGTCACTGACGATGGCAACACCTCCTCGGCCGTCACCATCAAGGGGCGGGACATGACGAGCACTGCCACGGGAATCGGCGGCTTGACCGTGACGACCATCACGACACTCAGTGGTATCAATCTATCTGACATCACTGGTGCCATCCAGAATGTTGCGACGATGCGTGCTCAGAACGGTGCGGAACAGAGCCGATTGGGCTTTGCGGCTGAGTTGCTGACGGTGAACAAGGCGAACCTGGAGGCGGCCTCTAGCCGGATC
>MWDT01000159.1 GCA_002070825.1 Verrucomicrobia bacterium ADurb.Bin122 | reverse complement strand
TTTTTCATGGGCGTGTGTGGGGGGCTGGCTCAGGCGCGCGTCCAGTCGATGACGGCGGTGAGCACTTCGTTTTTGCGTTGTTGGAGAGCTTGGTAAATGGCGGGGGCGTCCTTGGGTGCCAGCGTGTGGGCGAGCATGGGGGCGAGTTGCAGGCGCTTTTGCGCCATGAGGCGGAGGATGACCTTGAGGTTGCCCTCCATCGTGTAGGGGACGTGCCCGCCGGCGTCTTCGCGCACGGGCAGCCGCCACTCGTGGGCGCCCTTCACGGTGACGCAGCCGTTGCCCCAGAGGTGGGAGCCGTTGAGGAAGTTGGTGAGATTGGCCTGATGGTCGCCGCGCGGGGAGCCGAGCACGATGAGCTCGCCGAGCGGACCGGCGAGACCGATGGCGTTTTCGGTGACGGCGGGCGCACCCGTGGCATCGACGACGGTGCGGGCGAGCGCACCGCCGGTGAGCGCACGGAGGCGGTCGCGCAGATCCGGCCCGGCAGGCAGGACGTGGCGGATACCGCAGGCCTTGGCGAGCTCCAGACGGCCGGGGCTGACGTCGACGGCGACCACTTCGCAACCGGCCAGGTTGAAGAGCTGCGCGGCAAAGTTGCCGACGGCGCCGAGGCCGACCACGACGACCCAGTCGCCGAGTTGCGACTGCGCGATGCGCACTGCGGTGAACGCGACCTGCGCGAGTCGTGCACAGGCGGCCTCGGTGGCGCTCACGCCGGCGGGGACGGGCACGATCATGTTGGACGAGAAATCGCGGGCGCAGTGGCGGCTGTGGCTAAACACGCGGTCGCCGACCGAGAGGCCTTTCACGTCGGCGCCGAGGGCGGCGATGCGTCCGACGGCTCCGTAGCCGGGGATGTAGGGAAGGGGCGCCCAGCCTTCTTTGCCGCTCAGGATCGCGAGCTCGGTGCCGGGGCTGATCACCGAGGCTTCGGTGTCGATCAGGACCTGGTCGGCGCGGAGCTGCGCAGGATCGATTTCAGTCTGGCCGAGGGCCACCTGGCCCGGGGCGTTAAAGATGATCGCGGGAGTCTTCATGGTGGGGAAACGGGCAACGCGACCGTCCGGGTAGGGAGTCGGGCGGCGGCATGCGGCCAGCAAGAACCTCGGGCGTGTGCCGGGCGAGTGCGAAAACTCCGCTAGCCGCGGCTCAGGCGTCGCGTGCGCTCAGAAGTCCGGCCCACTGTGCGAAGACGAGCTCGCCGATGTCGGCCAGGGTTTCGGCGTGTTGCGCCGTGCTGGCGGCGAGTTGTTCGGGCGTGGTGCCTGTGGCGGCGAGAAGTTCGGCCTTGAAGGTCTTTGCCATGCGGCCGGCGGCGAGTGCGTCGACTTCCAGATGGAAAAGGAACCCGTAGGCGTTTTGACCGAAGCGGAACGCCTGGTAGCGGGTGAGCTCGGAGCGCGCCAGTGCGGTGGCGCCTTCGGGCAGATCGAAGATGTCGCCGTGCCAGTGGAAACCGGTGAACTTGTCCGGCAGGCCCTGCCAGAGCGGGTCGCGGCGGGCGGCGGCGCTCAGCGTGAGCTCGTGCCAGCCGATCTCCTTGCGGCGGCCGGGATGCACCGAGGCGCCGAGCGCGGCGGCGAGGAGCTGGCTGCCGAGGCAGATTCCGAGGATGGGGCGGCCGCTCGCGAGTGTGGCGCGGATCAGGGCCAGCTCGGCGCGCAGGTGCGCGAGTTTATCCTGATCGTACACGCTCATCGGCCCGCCCATGACGACGAGCCCGGCGTGGCGGCCGAGCGTGCGCGGCACGCGGTCGCCGCGGTGGATGCGGACAAATTCGAGCCGGTAGCCGTGCTCGCGCAGGACTTTCCCGAGGAGGCCGGGCCCCTCGCAGGCCACGTGTTGGAGGACGAGGACCGTGGGGCGTGTGGCGCGCATGGGATGGTTAACGCTTGGTGCCGGCGACGAGCTCGGTGGCGAGCGTGCGCAGGGCCGGGGCGATGCGGTCGCGTTGCGCGAGATTGTCGCGGATCACGTTGACGAGTACGCTGCCGACGACGACGCCATCGGCGCAGGCGGCGGTCTGCGCGACGTGTTCGCGGCGCGAAATACCGAAGCCGACGACGACCGGGAGGTGGGTGTGGCGTTTGATGCGTGCCATCGCCTCGGGGATGCCACCGGCGATCTCGTTGCGCACGCCGGTCACGCCTTCGCGGGAGACGTAGTAGATGAAGCCCGTGGTGGCGGCGGCGATCTTGGGCAGGCGCTCGTCGGGCGTGGTGGGGGCGACGATGAAGACGGTGTCGAGGGCGTACTTTTTGCAGGCGGCGGCGACCTCGCCGGCCTCTTCGGGTGGCAGGTCGAGGGTGAGGATGCCATCGACGCCGGCGGCCTTGATGTCGCGGATGCTGGCATCGACGCCGTTTGCGAAGACGAGGTTGTAGTAGGTGTAGAAAACGATGGGCGTCTCGGGGAACTCGGCACGGATGCGGCGGACGAGTTCGAGGACGCGTGCGGTGGTGCTGCCGTGTTCGAGGGCGCGCTGGGCGGCGAGCTGGTTGGTCAGGCCGTCGGCGAGCGGGTCGGAGAATGGGACGCCCAGTTCGAGGACATCGACGCCGCCGTGGAGGACGGCGCGGCAGGCGGCCAGCGACGTGTCTAAATCGGGATCGCCTGCGCAGAGGTAGGCGACGAAGGCGGCACGGTTTTGCGCTTGGGCGCGGGCAAAGGCTTGGGCGATGCGTGACATGGCTGGATTGGACCTGAAAAAGGCAGGTGCGGGCAAAGCGAAAATGGTTGTCGCGGTGGAATCTGTTGAGTGTGTCGCAAGCAGAACACTTTGGTGGCGACGCGTGGCGCGTGAGTGGTGGCGCAAAAAAGCCCACCTCGCGATGAGGTGGGCTTTAAAGTGGTGGGAGTAGATGGACTCGAACCATCGTAGACCGTTAGGTCGGGAAATTTACAGTCTCCTGCAATTGCCGCTATGCGATACTCCCAAAAAGGAAGGCGAAAAAAGAACGCTTTTGAGGGCTGAGTCCAGTACCAATTTTGGAAAAATTGCGGGACAAAAAAGGCGGCCCCGGAAAGGGGCCGCCGCAAAGGGAAGTCAGACTCAGAGGTGGCTGGGCTCGCTCTTTTTGAGCTCGGCGTCGATGAGGTCCTCGATGGTGCCGCTGGCGGTGAGGCCGCCGGTCATGCGACCGAGCTGCTCCTTGACTGCGACATACTCGGGGTTGTCGGTGGCGAGCGTGGGTGTCTGTTTGTCGACGGCGTGGACGAGCAGGCCCTTGTCGGCGTTGATCACCATGTCGGATACGTCGCCCTTGTTCAGATTTTCGAGGGTGCCGTAGACCGAGTAGTCGAGGTTTTGCGGGCGCTGGCGGAGGGTGAAGGCGGGGATGGTCTTGGCCTCGATCTTGACACCGGCGGAGGTTGCGGCGGATGCGGCAGCGGCTTCAAAACTGGCGCCGGTTTTGAGCTGGGCCTGGATGGCCTGCTTGATCTGGCGGCCGACATCGACGAAGCGTTTGCGCTTTTCATTCTCGGCGTAGTCGGCGGCGACGCGGTCGCGGACTTCGGCGAGGAGCGGATCGCGAGCGGGAATGGTTTCCTGCCAGATGAGGATGACGGCGCCCATGGGGGCGGGGATGGCATCGGAGAAGCAACGCTCGGTGTTGAGCTTGAAGGCTTGCTGGGAGACCTCGGGGGAGCCGCCAAACTCAGCGGGGCCCTGTTCTTCGGTAAAGGGGGCGATGGGTTTGACGGTGAGTTTGCGGGACTCGAGAAGTTTGCCAACGGAGACGGGCGTGACCTGGTTCTCGTAGAGGACGACGGTGAGGTCGGCGGCCTCCTTGAGGGCGCGCTGGCGGGCGCGCTCGACGCGGAGGGCCATGAGGACCTGTTCCTTCACTGCATCGAACTCGGGGGCGACGGCCGGTTTGCCCTCCTGCGGCTTGGCCGCAAAGCGCATCGGGTTTCGGTCGAAGAATGCCTTGGCGTCGTCGTCGGTCACGGTGACCTGTTCGAGGTAGGGCATGAGGGGGATTTCGACGTAGCCGCCGCTGAACTTGGGGGCGATCTGATAGCGGAAGGAGTTGCTGGCGAAATACTGACCGAGCTCGGTCTCCGAAGGGGAGATGGAGGGCTGGTAGCTGGCGTAGTCGACGGTGGCCGTGGCGAGGGTCCAGCGGGTTTCCGTGCGGAGGAGCTGCTGCTGGACGTCGCTCGCGAGGACGTAGCCGGGGCCGGCGAAAAGTTTTTGGACCTGCTCGATGCGGCAGTCGTCGGCGAGGACGCGGCTGACGGCGGCTTCGCTGAAGTTGGCGTTGGCCTTGATGGTGTCGCGGAAGCGGGCGTAGGCCGCGGGATCAAACTGGCCGTTTTCGCCGGCAAAGGGGCGGAGGGTCTTGATGTAGTCGGTGATCTCGCTGGTGGTGGGCTTGGGCAGGTTGAGCTGCTTGGCGAGCGCGATCTGGGCGTGGCGGTTGAGGGCGTAGCGCTGGAGTTGCTCGCTGCTCAGGCCGGAGTATCCGATTTGCAGATAGGCGCTGAGGCTGGCGTCGGCCCCGAGGCGCTGGGAGTCCTCGGTGGAGCCGAGGTTGACGCCGAAGAAGGGGCGGGCGATGGAGCGGCGCTCGGCACGCCCGATGCCTGGGGACGCTCCGATCGTAAATACGAAAGAGATGACGATGAGGGCCAGCAGGACCGCAAAGATGGTGCGGAAGTGGTTTTGGAACGTGGTCTGAATCCAGGAGATCATGGAAACCGGCGAAGCTAGGTCGCAACCTGCTGCTGGCAAGGGCGAAGTTGGCCGATCGCCGAGGGGAAATCAGGCTTTGGCGGAGCGCGCTTCGTGAGCGGCGGCCGGCGGGAATGGGTGGTCGGCGAGGAGCTGGTCGAGCGGGGTGACGAAGAAGCCGGCGCGGGTGGTTGCCGCGAGTTCGTCGTCGTAGCGGCCGAGGAGGGGATCGGTGCCGGCGAGGGTGCAGCCGACGGGGTCGTCGCCGTAGTTGTCGTCGAGGGCCTTGAACTCCTGGAGGGTGATGCGCGAGAGCGGGCGTGCGGGTTGATAGCGGTAGTCGTTGCCGCTGCGGTCAGCCGGGGGCACGGGGGTGATGAGGCGCATATCGACGAGCCGGTTGAGGCATTCGTTGATGATCTGTGTGGGGACGCGAAGAAGGTCGCCCATCTCCGGGGCGGAGTACGGGGATTGGCAGTTTTGAAAGCGTCGGCAGACGCAGAGCAGGACGGCGAGGGAGACGCGTTCGCGCATGCTCTCGGCGAGGTGCCCCCACGCGGCCTGGCTGTTGCGGAAGTGGACGTTTTGGGTGGCGTAGCTGACCTGTCCGCCGATGAGCACGAAGAGCCAGAAAACGTAGAGTCCGAGCATCAGGATGGGGACGATGCCGACGGAGCCGTAAAGGCTTTTGGTCTGGAGGACGCCGCGCAGGTAGAAAAACGCGAGGAGGTTGTTGAGAAAAACGAGGGCGGTGACGACGGCGGCGCCTGCGATGGCGGAGCGCCAGAACACGTGGGTGTTGGGAACGAATCGGTAAAAGAGGGTGAGGACGGCGAGCAGGGTGGTGATCGAGAGCAGGGGCAGCGCCCAGCGCAGGGCGGAGACGAGCTCGGCGCCAAAGGGGAGTCGGCCGACGAAGACGTTGATGAAGGCGCCGGCGCCGAGGGCCGTAAAGGCGGTGAAGAAGAGGACCGCGCCGAGGGTGACGATCGTCCAGTAAAAGACGATGCGGGTGAGCCAGCTGCGGCCCTGTCGCACGCCCCAGATTTCGTTGAAGGCGTTTTCGACGTTGGTGAACAGCATCAGGACGATGAAGATCAGCGAGACGACGCCGACGGTGCCGGC
>MWDT01000158.1 GCA_002070825.1 Verrucomicrobia bacterium ADurb.Bin122 | reverse complement strand
CCCGACGACTGGAAGCAGCTTCCGATCCCCGATGTGTCGCCGGAGCAGCAAGCGCCCATCGTGGCGCTGGTGGAAAAGATCCTTGCCGCCAAGCGCGTCAAACCCGACGCCGACGTTTCCATCCTCGAAGCCGAGGTGGATCGCCTCGTCACCGCCCTCTACGGCCTCGGCGAGGAGAAGGGCGCTCCGCCCGCCCGGGTGAAACGCACCGAGGCCGACGCCAAGGCGATCCTGCGCGACAATATCCTCGCCGACCTCGCCCGCCGCAGTCCCTACATCCCGCTCACCGCCATCCGCGCCGAACTCAAGACCCGCAAGGTCGAGATGGCGGACTCCAGCCTGCTCAACTATCTGCAGGAAATCGTCGCCAGTGGATTCCTGCACGATGCGGGCCGCGGCTGGTACTCCACCATCGCTCGACCGCTCGTGCTGGATCGCTCCGCCGTGCAACCGGTTGCGGAGCTCATCCACCAGGCGTTTCCCCAGCTCGGGTTCAGCGTCTGGTCCACCCAGCAGATCAACCCTTGGATGCACCACCTGCTCGGCAAGTTCGTCACCTTCGTCCACGTGGAAAAAGAGGGCGTCGCCAGCGTTTGGGAGCTCCTCCGCGACGCCGGTTACGATGCCTACCGCAACCCCGGTAAACGCGAGGCCAAGAACTTCGCTGTCCGCGACAAAACCGTCGTCGTGCGCCCCGGCACCCCCACCCAGGCACCGGTGGATGGCCACTACGCCACCCCGGAAAAGCTCTTGGTCGATCTTGCCGCCGAGCTGGATGACCTGCCCCTCATGGATCCCGCGGAGCTCACCGCGCTCTTCTTGAGCGCAAGTCGGGACGGGCGCCTGGATTTTCCTGAGCTGCTCCGTTACTCAGATCGCAAGCGGTTAGGGGAGCGCTTCTTGAACCTAATCAACTCGGTAACGTCACAAAACGGCGATTCGTGACGTTACCGAGTCCTTCACTCTTCGAATGATCACCCCCGAGTGCTTTGCCCTTCCTTGGTTGCAGGACCAGGCGGCGCGACTGCAAGTCCGAGACCTGGCACTGCTCGAACGCTGCATTCACGCCCTCGAACTCGTGGCTCGCCTGCGCCACGCGGGACTGGATTTCGTCTTCAAAGGAGGGACCAGCCTCGTCCTCCACCTCCAGCCCATCCGCCGCCTCTCCATCGATGTGGACATCGCATGCAACGCGAGCCTGGAGGAAATCGAACGAGCGTTGCGGCAAGTCACCTACCCAGCGGGGCAACCTTTCATCCGCTACACGCATCAAGGCCATCGCGACCGGAGCGAACCGCCGACCAAGCACTTTCTGATCAATTTCAATTCCGCCGTCCGCCCCGGCCACGAATCCCATATCCTGCTCGATGTACTGTTCGAGACCTCGATCTATCCCGACGTGCGCGAAACCAATCTCGAGGTGGACATCATCCGCACCGCAAGTTCGGTGTCCGTCCGCTTGCCCACGGTTGACTGCCTGCTGGGCGACAAACTGGCCGCCTTTGCCCCATCGACCATCGGAGTGTTGTACGAACCGCCCGTGAATCGGGCAGGCGATCCGGTGGAGCCGCAGCAGACGCGAGTGGTTAAACAGCTCTTCGACGTGGCAGCGCTTTTCGATGTCGCCCACAGCTTGGATGCGGTGCGAAACACCTATCTAGCCATCCTGCCTGCCCAGAACGGTTACCGAAGAACCAGCTTCACGATGGCGGAAGCACTCCGCGACACCATCGACGCCGCTTACTGGCTCTGCCAGCGCGACCTCAAATTTGGGGAGCAGCACGCCAAGTCCGACTTCCTCCTCAAAGGCGTCAGCAACCTCGACAGCCACATGATCGGGGCTGGGTTGTCGGTCCCAAGCGCCAAAGCCGCCGCCGCCAAAGCGGCATGTCTCGCGTCCGTGCTTTTGAACAACGCCGGCGAGACGCTCACGGAAATTCGTGCGGAAGCGAATCAGCCGCAAACAGGTGACACTCTCGTCGGCCCCTATGAACGCTTGCGCGGCCTGCGAAAAACCGCCCCGGAAGCCTTCGCCTATTGGTGCGTTGCTGCGAGCTACGGACTGTAAGTGGCTGCCCGCGAATCGAATTCGGGCCGCGTAGGCTACCTACAAGCTTTGAGAACTCTGCCTCGCTTCACACCGAGCCTTTGACCCGTTGCGGAGCACCGAACACTGCGGGGGCATCCCACGACCACTACCGTGCCGGCGTTGGGATCGGCGACGACGATGCGCGCGGGGAGTTGGCCGGCCCGCGCCCATCCGGCGAGGAAGATGCGGGTGATGCGGCCGCCGCCGATGAATCCGATGGCTGGTGTGTGCATGGCGGTGCGTGTTTAGCCGATGAGCTTCTGCGCTTCCTCAAGCGTGGGGACGCGCCCGGAGAGTTTCACGACACCGTCCACGACAAGGGCAGGCGTGCTCATCACCCGGAAGCTCATGATCTGCTTCAGGTCGGTGACCTTCTGGAGTTCATAGGGCACCCCGAGCGTCTTGGCGGCTTGGTCCGCCACGGCGGCGAGATTCTGGCATTTGGCACAACCGGTGCCGAGGATCTGGATCTTTTTCATCGGATTGAATGTGGATTGGCGAAAGGAGCGTCACGCGATCGGGCATGCGCCGGCGGAGGCCGTCGATGCGACTGGTTGGAGCGTGGCGTGTGCGACGCCCCATTTCTCAGCGAGGCGATGGCGTAGGTTTTCAAGGTCGGCGCAGAGGGTGGGCGCCGAGGTTGTGGTGGAGACGACGTCGGCCGTCAGCACGGTCTGGCCGGGCGTCAGCTCCCAGGCGTGGAGATGTTCGAGGCGGCAGGCCGGGGCAACTGTGGCGAGATCGGACTGCACCGTCGCGAGGTCGAGATCGGGCGGGGCCGCTTCGAGCAGCACGCGCAGCGAACGGCCGAGCAGATCCCAACTGCCGCGCAACACGAAGGCGACGACGAGCAGCGAGACGATGGGGTCGAGCCAGGGGCCGATCTTTGTGTTGGCCAACAGCGCTGCCGCCACGACGGCGACGGAGGAAACGGTGTCGAGCACGAGGTGCAGGAACGCACCGCGCACGTTGAGGTCGTCGTGGCGGTGGCCGCCGAGCAGCAGCACCGAGGCGAGGTTGGCGACCAGGCCCACGACGGCGACCGCAAGCATGATGCCGCTACCGATGGGCGTGGGATGCAGCAGGCGCTCGACCGCCTCTTTGATGATGAAGGCGGCTGCCGCGAGGATCGTGAGCGCGTTGACGAAAGCCGCCACCACCTCCAGCCGGCGCAGGCCAAACGTGTGCCGGGCCGTGGCGGGCCGGCGGCCCAGGATGCGAGCGGCCCACGCCATCACGAGCGCGAGTACGTCGCTCAGGTTGTGCAACGCATCGGAGAGCAGCGCCACGCTCCCGGAGAGCACGCCGCCGATGATTTCGACGATGACGATGATGCCGTTGAGCCATGCGGCGCCGGCGAGTTTGCGGTCGAGCGCGTGCGGATCGGACGTGTGCGCGTGGCAGTCGTGTCCGTGCGAATGGTGATGGTGGTCGTGTGCCATGGGAGGTTTTAGAGGAGGATGTTGAAAAGATAGCCGACGATCAGGATGCCGCCTGCGACGACGCCGAAAAACGTGGCGATGAGCCGGGGGCGGAGCACCTGGCGCAGGATGATCGCCTCGGGCAGTGACAGGCCGATCACGGCCATCATGAAGGCGAGCACGGTGCCGAGTGCCGCGCCCTTGCCGAGCAACGCCTGTACCACGGGGATGATGCCGGCGGCGTTGGCGTACATGGGCACGCCGAGGAGCACCGCGAGCGGGACGGACCACCAGGCGTCGCGCCCCATGAGCGAGGCCATGAAGTTCTCCGGCACGTAGCCGTGAATCCCCGCGCCGACGGCGATACCGAGGAGCACGTAGAGCCAGACCTTGCCGACGATCTCGCGTACCGCCGTGAGGCCGGCCTGCACGCGAGCGGCCCAGCTCATGGAGGTGCCGTCGTCGCTCGGGGCATCCGTGGCGGTGGCCATGTTTTCGTACACCCAGGGCTCGACGTATTTCTGCAGACGGAGGCGTCCGAGAATCCAGCCTGCGACGATGGCGATGACGAGGCCCAGCCCGAGGTAGAGCCCGGCGACTTTCCAGCCAAACATCCCGAAGAGCAGCACGAGCGCGACCTCGTTGACCATCGGGGCCGAGATGAGAAACGAGAGCGTCACACCGAGCGGCACGCCGGCGGTGACGAAACCGATGAACAGAGGAACCGCCGAACAGGAGCAAAACGGCGTGACGGTGCCGAGGAGCGCCGCGAGGACGTTGCCGACGGACTCGCGCCGACCGGCGAGCAGGCGCCGTGTGCGCTCGGGCGTGAAGAACGTCCGCACGACGCCTACGCCGAAGACGACCAGCACGAGCAGCATCAGGACCTTCGGCACCTCGAAAACGAAGAACTCGACGGAGGCGCCGAGGTGCGAGCCGCGCGCGAGGCCGGCCACCGTGTACGTCAGCCATGCGGCCAGCGCGGCGAGGTGCCGGTAGAGGCACCACCAAGCCACGAGCCCGGTGGCGGCCGCCAGCAGGCGGAGGGTGGCGTGGGCTGCAGGTTTCATCGGAAGGAGTTTTTCTGTTTGGCGGATTGGCGAAATAGTGGGCAAAAAAATCAGGCGTGCTTGCAGGACTTGGCTGCGCCGGACGCTTTGCTGGCGGATGCGGGCTCGCCGCCGAGGCAGTCGAGAAACGTGCCGACGCAGGGGAGCGCCAGTCGGTAGTGGACGTGCAGGCCGTGTTTCTCGTCTTCGACGATGCCGGCGGCCTTCAGGACGGACAGGTGGCGGGATACGGTGGACCAGCCGCCGGCGGAAATGTCGACCAACTCGCACACGCAGCGTTCGCCGCCGCGCAACTCCTCGACGATGCGCAGCCGGGCCGGGTGGCCGAGGGCCTTGAAGATGGCGGCGCGGCGTTTGCGGCAGGTGATGGCGGTGGAGGACATGTCGCGGATAGTTGGTCCGCAGAAATGCGAAATAGTCAATCGCCGAGTTTTCGCCGGCAGAAGTGCGCCCGCTGCGGGGCGCAAAAAAAGACCGGCCCGTTGGCGGGGCCGGTCTTGGGGTGAAATGGCGTGGCGCGTGTGCGCGTTACTTCTTCTCCATTTCCGGAGCCGGGATGAGGAGGCTGGCGAGCACCGAGACGGCGATGACGCCGCCGATGACGCCGAGGGAGACTCCGGTAGAGATGTGGACGTAGGCGGAGATGAGCATCTTTACGCCGATGAAGCTCAGGATCACGGCGAGTCCGATCTTCAGGAAGCGGAAGAGCTTCATGATGCCGCTGAGGGCAAAGTAGAGTGAGCGCAACCCGAGGATCGCGAAGATGTTTGAGGTGAGCGCCACGAAGCCGTCGCGTGTGATGGCGAGGACGGCGGGCAGCGAATCGAGGGCGAACATGACGTCGGTGGTCTCGATTACGATCAAGACGACGAAGAGCGGCGTGGCGGCCCAGCGGTTTTGATCACGCACGAAGAAGTGGCCGCGCTCGTCGTTGCTGGTGGCGACGGGGAACCAGCGGCGGAAGAGCCGCACGGCGACGTTGTGCTCGGGATCGACCTCCGCCTCCTCCTTGTGCGGGATGGCCATCTTGATGCCGGTGTACACGAGGAAGGCGCCGAAGATGTAGATCAGCCAGTGGAAGCGGGCGAGCACGCTCACGCCGACGAGGATGAAGATGGCGCGCATGATGACCGCTCCGAGGATGCCCCAGAAGAGCACGCGGTGCTGCCACTTGGCAGGCACCTTGAAGAAGGCGAAGACCATGATGAACACGAATACGTTGTCCACGCTCAGGCAGAGCTCGACGAGGTAC
>MWDT01000157.1 GCA_002070825.1 Verrucomicrobia bacterium ADurb.Bin122 | reverse complement strand
CCCGACGAGCGGCGCGAGGCTCCCATCCCAGCCAAGGCCGACCGCCAACAAGGCCAGCGAGCCGCCGAAAAACGCAGCGCCGAGGCGCCAGGGCAGATAAAAGGCCAGGCCGACGGCGGCGAGGCCGAGCATGTAGCCGGAGTTGGTCCCCGTGAGCCGCAGCTCACACAGACCGTGCAACGTCATCGCGACGAGCACCGCTGCCGCATAGAGCATCGCTCCGCGCTGGTGGACGGCGCGCGCCGTGGATTCGCCCGCCGGACGAAACCGGCGAAACAGGACGAGCGCAACCGCGCTGCCGGCGGCGAGCGTGGCATGCAGCCCGGCAATAAAGAGAAATGCGGGGCTGATCTGCGCCCAGCCGCGCTGCCACAACGCCAGGTCGGGCAACAGTCCGAAGACGACGGCAACCGGCGCGGTGACGGCGGCAAGCACCGTCGCCCGCTGCCAGTTGGCGTAGGCGAGCCCAGAGGCCCACTCGCGGGCCCTTTCCGCCGGCGCATCCTCGAAGAGCATCTCGCGGAGATGCCCCCAGAGGGAGGAGCGGGGCGCGTTCACTGGGCGAGGCGCGTTTCGCCCGGCTCAGGCCGGCAGATACGAGCAGATGTACTCGCAGATGCCCGTGGCGACATCGATCGTGAAACCGCTCTTGCCGGGGACGTCGAAATGCTGGCCCGCGGTGTACGTGCGCGCATCGCACTGGCCGTCGAGTGTCACGCGGCAGGAGCCGGCGACGATCTCCATGCGTTCCGGGGCGCCGGTGCCGAAATGGTAGCTGCCGGAATAAATGAGCCCGAGCGTCTTCTTCTCGCCGGAGGCGAAGACGACGGAGTGGCTGACGACACGTCCGTCGAAATAGACATTGGCCTTGGTGTGAACGGTCACACCGGTGAATTCAGTTGGGAGCGACATGTGGGAAAAAGCGGGTCAGGGGATGCGGATGGTGACAGTGACCGGCAGGCGGTTGGGGTCACGCAAAACATCGCGGTTGGCCTCGTAGATTTCCGGCCAGCGATCCGCGGAGCCGTAGTAGCGTTTGGCGATCTTGCCGAGGGTGTCGCCCAAGCCGATGACATGAGTGCGCGGGCCGGAGGAGGCCTCCGGTGGAGCAGACTCGGTGACGGTCACGATCTCAGCCTCCGGGGCGGCCTGAGCGGTGCCACGGAAGGCAGGCCGCTGGGGCGCCTGCATCAGCGTGGCAGGCGGCGAGGATTGAAGAGCGAGTTTCGTGCGGAACTGGGAATTTTCGGTGGCGAGGCGGACGGCCTCGGACTGCGTCTGCCGGAGTTGTTCGCGGAGGCCCGCAAGCTCGCTGGTGGCGAGAGCGGCGGCCTGGCGGGACTTGGCGGCCTCGAGCTGGGCCTCCTCGAGTCCGGCGGCGCGATCGCGGAGGGTCTCGATCTCGGCCTGTGCGCTGCCGAGCTCGACGCGGACCTGGGTGAGTTGTTCTTCCAAAAGGGTGTAGCTGCGCAGGGAGATCGCGAGTTTGCTCTCGGTGTCGGCCAGTTGGGCGGTGAGGCGCTGGAGGTCGGCGGCCGAGGTCTCGTCGATGGCGGGGGCGGAGGAGGACTGCTGAGCGGTATCGAGGCGTTGGCGCAAGGCAGCCTGCACCTCTTCGGAGGCGGCGAGCCGGCTGCGCAACTCCTGGACCTGGCGCTCGGCGGCATCGCGGGACTGCTGCATGGCGGCGAGGGCCTCGGAGGGGCCGACGTGAGCGGCGATCTGATCGGCGAGGGCGTCGCGCTCAGCGGTGAGTTTCTCGATCGTGGCGGTGGCGGAGGCTGCTGCGGAGCGGGCCTCGGCCAGCTGCAACGCGAGGGCATCGCGTTCGTCGGAGAGGGCTGCGGCTTTGGCGGAGAGCTCTGCCTGGGTAACAGTGAGCGCGCGCCCGCGCTCGGATGCGACATCCTCCAGCTGCTGGTTTTTCACAGCCAGCTGCCTGGCGGCCGCACGCACTTCATCGAGTTCTTTTTCGGTGCGCGAAAGTTCGGCACGGAGCGTCCCGGCATCGGGGGTGGCGTCGGCAAGGGCGACGGAGCCGGAGAGGCCCAGAGCCAGGGTGAGCGCGAGGAGAGGGGTGTGCATCTTCACAGGCATGAGGGTTGTGGAGTGGGGAGTAGGAGAGCGGGGGCGCCGCAGCGCAGGCGGCGCCCGCACGACCTCATTTCTTCTTTCGCGCGGGAGTTTTCACCGCGGACTTCTTCACGGGAGCCTTCTTGGGCGCGGCTTTTTTGGCCGGAGCTTTTTTCGCGACGGCCTTTTTGGCGGCGGGCGACTTGGCGGCGGGAGCCTTTTTCACCGGAGCTTTCTTGGCCGCCGGAGCCTTGGCTTTGGCCGCGGACTTTTTCACCGGGGCCTTTTTCGCCGCGGCTTTTTTCGTGGGGGCAGCCTTGGGCGCGGCGGGAGCGATCTTGTCGGCGAGCAGGTCGGCGACGGTGATTTCCGTGGCGTCCTTCCAGAGCGTTTCGAGGCGGTAGAGCTTGCGCGTGGTCGGCGTGAAGACGTGGACCATGATGTCGAAGGCATCGATCACGAGCCAGCCGCTGCCCTGATCGGTATCCATGCCAAGGATCTGGGCCTTGGCGGCATCGATGACCTTTTCGAGCTCGACGCGGAGGGCGCGGAGATGGGGATCGGAGGTGCCGGTGGCGAGGACGAGATAGTCCGTGATCGAGGACTGTTTGTGGACATCGAGCACGCGAACATCCTCCGCTTTCTTGTCATCAAGAGCGCGGCAAATGAGCTTGAGCAGATTGGTCGTGGCAGGCTGCGGAGAGGTGGATTGGGTCATCTGGCGGGGAGGTATAGACGCTTTTCCTGCAGATAGACAATCGCCTTGTGAGGCATGTAGCCATCCAGCGCCAATCCCTGGCGTATGCGTTCACGCAGGGCGGTGGAGCTGAGGTCGAGGCGCCGGCCGGGGCAACGGTGCCAGCGCAGCCCGGGGAGGTCGGGCGCGGCGCCAAGGGAAAAACCGGGGCGCTCCAGCACGATGAACTCGACCAGGTGTGCGAGCGCGCCGGCCTCACGCCACTCGGGAAGTTTGGCGAACTGGTCGGCACCGATGATCCAGTAGAGGGATGCGGCGGGGTAAACCGTGCGAAAATGGCGGGCGCTCTCGATGGTGTAGTTCACACCGCCTCGTGCGATCTCGTGATCAGAGACGGCGAGCCCGGGCAAGTCCTCGACGGCGAGTCGCAGCATCGCAAGCCGATCTGCCGCAGAGGCGCGAGGCGCATGCTCCTTTAGGGGGGCTTGGGCGGCCGGGACGAGTTCCACGCGGTCGAGCGACAGGCCGGCGAGGGCGTCTTGCGCCGCACCGAGATGGCCAAAGTGCACGGGGTCGAAACTCCCGCCGAGGAAACCGATTTTCACGAGAGCGAGCGTGGAGGCGGGGGCGCCGACAGCAAGCGCGGAGCACCCCGCACAAAGATCGCCGCCGCCCGAAGTGGCGCCCCCTCGCCAGCATCACAAACAGGGTAAACACCCCAGAGCAGGGCAGGAGTTCTTCTTAAGGGCACTTACGTAGGCGCCGGAGTAAATCTTCCGCCAAAAGAAAGCTGGGGTTCAGGGAATTGGGGGCCGATAGTAAGCAACCCGCAAGAGATCCGTTAACTATCGATTCGATTCAAATGACCAAGATTGCCCTCCTCCTCACCGCGCTCCTCGCCATGGCCAGCCTTTCCCTGAAAGCCGACGAGGTCGCCACCAAATTCGATGAGAACCCGGTCCCCGTCCGCACGGTCGCGCCCGTCGCGCCCGACGGCCAAAGCGGTCTCGTTGCAGTGATTTGCGTGATCGATGAGTCCGGCCAAGTCATCGAGGCGACGGTGAAAAAGTCGACGAATGCCGCGCTGGACAAACCGGCGACGGATGCGTTGCAAAACTGGAAGTTCAAGCCGGCCAAGATCGCGGGCAAAGCCGTGAAGGCCAAGGTGACGGTGCCGGTGCGCTTCGGCGCCTGAGCCCCCCCCCGAGTCCAGCCAGCCTGGCCAGCGCCCTGCACGCGCTGGCTTTTTCATGTCCGGAGGCCACGGGCAGGGCTCCTGTTTTCCAGACTTCCCTTCTCCCTGCCCCGCGCTTACCTCCTCCGGCACGCGCAAGCCCGGGTGGTGGAATGGTAGACACTAGGGACTTAAAATCCCTTGCCCGTAAGGGCGTATGGGTTCGATACCCATCCCGGGCACCAGCGCGGCCCCGCACCCTGTGTTTTTCGGGGGCTCGTTTGCCTCGCCGGAGCGCATGCGTTCACTCCACCCATGCGCCTTTCTGTGGTTTTATCCTTATTGGCGGCACTTTGCATCCTTCCGGCAGCTCAAAGCGCCCCCGAAAAACCGTACATCCTGGTCGTGCACTCGTATCATGTGGGCATGCCCTGGGTTGACGGCGTCACCCAAGGCCTGAACCAGGCGCTCAGTGCCAAGGCGGAGCTCGTGGTCACGCAACTCGATATCAAACGCTTCCCCACGGCCGGACGCGAGGAGGCGATGGCCATCACCGTCGCGAGCAAACTACAGGTGAGCCACGCCAGAGTGATCATCGCGATCGACGACTACGCGTACCAGTTGTGCCTGCGGGAGCGCGAACGCCTCTTTCCAGGCGTGCCGATCGTCTTCGGCGGAGTTAACCATTTCGACCAACAACGCCCGCCCGGCGTCACCGGCGTGGTCGAGGATCTCGACCTGGCCCCCACCCTCGAGCTCATCCGGGCCCTCCACCCCGAGGCCGAGCGACTTGTCGTGCTCAACGACGCCACCGAAACGGGCCAGGCCAACCGTGCCGCCGTCGAAGCAGCAATGGCGGCTACCACCACCGGCCTCCGCGCCGTTTACCTCGGCCAAGAGACCTTTGCCGAGACTGAGGCCGCGCTCACGCGCCTCGATCCCGTACGCGACATCGTCCTGTTACTCTCCTGGAACCGCGACACCACCGGCGCCCCCCGCTCCTATGAGGAAGCGATTGCACAAGCGCGCCGCCTGAGCCCGTCGCCGATTTACGGAGTGTGGGATTTTCTGCTCGGGCACGGCATCGTCGGCGGCTCGCTCCTCGACAGCAAACTCCACGGATGGGAGGTCGGGCAACTCGCCGCGCAGGTACTCGCGGGGGTCCCGCCCGAGGCGATTCCCATCGGGCCGCATTGCCAGAGCCGCCTCGTCCTTGATGAGCGCGAACTCCGCCGGTTTGGCATCTCCGAGGATCGCGTCCCCAAAGGTACAGAGATCGCCTTCCGGCTCTACTCCCCGTGGCACGAGTACCGCGGCTACATTATCGCCGTCGGCATCGTCCTCCTCGCCCAAGGCGCCACCATCCTCTTCCTCGTCCTCGCCCGCCGCCGCCAGCGCCACGCCGAAGCACAGCTGCGCAAGAGCGAGCAAAACCTCGCCATCACACTCTCCTCGATCGGTGACGCCATGATCGCCACCGATGCCGTCGGCCGCATCGTCTCGCTCAACCCCGTGGCCGAAAAGCTCACCGGGTGGCATGCAGATGACGCCAAGGGCCACCACTTCCAGGAAGTCGTCGTCCTGCTGCCCAACGACCGCCCCACGCCCTCGCCCCATCCCATCGGCGAAGTCCTCCGCTCGGGCCAGCCGATCAACCTGAGCCTGCCCCACCTGCTCACGCACCGCTCCGGCTCCACACGGCTCGTCACCGCCAACGCCGCCCCCATCCGCAACCACCACCCGGCTCCCATCGGCGTCGTCATGGTGCTCCACGACATCACCGAGCAGCGCCGGCTCGAAGACCAGTTGCGCCAGTCCCAAAAGATCGAGGCCATCGGCCTGCTCGCCGGCGGCGTCGCCCACGACTTCAACAACATCCTCCAGATCATCCGCGGCAGCCTCCAGCTCGCCCGCGACCCCGAATCCACCGA
>MWDT01000156.1 GCA_002070825.1 Verrucomicrobia bacterium ADurb.Bin122 | reverse complement strand
GCGGTCTTGAGGTCCACCTTGGGCATCCAGCCGAGCCGCTTCTTCGCGTTGGCGATGGAGGGCACGCGTTTCTGAATGTCCTGATAGTATTTCCCGAAGTACTGGCCGGAGGAGACCTTCACGACCTTGGCGGCCTTCGCATGCTCCGCGTAGTCGGGGTACTGCTTGAAGGCGGCGACGATCAGCTTGGCGAGGTCGGCCACGCTCACGTCGTTCTTCGGATTGCCGATGTTGAAAATCTGCCGCGAGGCGCAGCCGTCCTTGTTTTCGATGATGCGCAGAAGCGCGTCGATGCCGTCGTCGATGAAGGTGAACGAGCGGCTCTGCTTGCCACCGTCCACGAGCTGGAGTGGCTTTTTGAAAATAACGTTGGAGATGAACTGCGTGAAGAGGCGCGAGCTGCCTTCCTTGGCGGCAAACACGTCGTCGAGCTGGGGCCCGATCCAGTTGAACGGGCGGAAGAGCGTGTAGTCGAGGCCGTCGCGCACGCCGTAGGCGTAGATCACGCGGTCGAGCAGCTGCTTCGAGTTGGCGTAGATCCAGCGCTGCCGCTCGATGGGGCCGTACACGAGATTGCTCGTCTCCTCGTTGAGCTCCTCGTCCGGGCACATGCCGTACACCTCGGAGGTTGAGGGGAAGATCACGCGCTTCTTGTACTTGGCGCAGAGACGGACGACCGCGAGGTTGGCTTCGAAATCGAGTTCGAAGACCCGCAGCGGGTCCTTCACGTACTGCACGGGGTTGGCGATGGCGACGAGCGGGATGACCGCGTCGCACTTCTTCACGTGGTACTCGATCCACTCGCGGTTGATGGTGATGTCACCCTCGACAAATTTAAAACGCGGGTTGCCGAGACAGTGGGCCAGCTTGTGGTCGCCGATGTCCATGCCATAGACTTCCCAGTCTTTCTGTTTGAGGATGGCGCGCGTGAGCGAGCTACCGATGAAGCCATTGGCACCGAGGATGAGAACGCGGAGTGGCATAATTTTATGTGTGGAAGCGTGTGCGTTAAAGAAGCTGTCCGGGGTGAAACTCGGAAGGGATGGCGCCGCGCCATTCGGTGCGCGTGAGCTCCAGCGCACCGTCGCCAGTCGCGACGACGAGGGGCGCTGTCGAAAGGATCTCACCGGGGCGGCCGCGGCGCTGTGCGGTCGCCGGCTCGGCCCACCAGACCATGAGGCGCGAGCCGCCGGCATCGGTAAACGCACCCGGATACGGATCGGTGACGGCACGGATGAGGTTGAAAATCTGTTGAGACGTCTGCCGCCAATCGATGCGGCCGTCCTCCGGTTTGCGTCCGCCGAAGTAGGTCGCCTGCGCGTCGTCCTGCGGCGTTTCGCGAGCGGTGCCGGCGAGGAGCGCATCGATCTGCCGCGCGAGCACGCGGCGGGCGCACGGGAGCACTTTGCGGAAGGCCTGTTCGGCGGTGTCGCGCGGGCCGATCTCGACGCCGTCCTGATCGACGATGGCGCCGGCATCGGGAGCCGCGACCATGCGGTGGAGCGTCATGCCGAGGCGCGACTCGCCATGGAGAACGGCCCAGTTGATCGGAGCGCGCCCGCGGTAGCGAGGGAGCAGCGAGCCGTGCATGTTGAAGGCACCGAGGCGCGGCATCGCCAGAATCCGCGTGCCGATCATGTGCCGGTAATAGACGGAGAGGATCAGATCGGGCGCGAGCGCAGCGATCTTCTCGCGCCACTCCGGCGTGTTGACGTTTTCCGGCGTAAAAACCGGGATGCCCTTTTCGCGCGCGGCAACGGCAGGCGTTTTGAACCAGATTTTCTCGTTCGGGTTATCCTCGTGTGTGATGAGCGCGACGATGTTGTCGCCACGCTCCAGCAGCAGCGAGAGGCACTCGTAGCCAACTTCGCTATAACCGAAAAAAAGGATGCGCGGTTTGGGCATTGGAAAAATCAAAGGCCACCGGTCTCCACGACGGAACAAGGCTCGTCCGGACCGAGCGGCTCGAAACGCTGGAGAAGCAGGTCGAAGGTCGGGCCGCTGATCTCAAGCGTACCTTCCGGCATGCCAGCCGTGCGCGCCAACGTACGCCGACGCGCGACCTCGACTGGGCACCGGAGCGCATAAAGTCGGCACTCGACGCCCCACTCGCGGGCGCGGCGGCGAGCATCGTCGCGCGAGGCACGCGTCCAGAAACCGCCCTCATGCACCACATCCACGCCGGTGCGAAGGACGCGCCAGGTGTGTTCCCAGATCAAAGTCTCGATGCGTGCCGCCTGATCGCGAAAAAGCGCATCGGGCGGGTTCACCCCATGCAGTGCCACCATCCACTCGTCGGGCGAGAAACGCACTGCCGGAAGATCACGCTCAAGCCGTCGCGCAAGGGTCGTTTTTCCCGACCCCACAATACCGTGCAGGAGATGGAGCGTGGGCGACGGCATCAGGATTTCGTCTCGATCATTTCCTTCACGATGTAGCGCTGGCGGGTGCGGACGACCTGGTAGGTGCGGCCGACGTATTCGCCGATGAGGCCGATGCCGACCATCGTGACGCTGATCAGGAAAAACAGGACGCCGAAGAGCGTGAAGATTCCGCCCTCCTCCGGGCCGATGATCAGGCGGCGTGCCGCGAGCACCAGCACCAGCACGAAGCTGCCCGCCGAGCAGGCCATCGCGAAGAGCGTGAAGAGCTGGAGCGGCGCGAGCGAAAAACCGGTGATGAGGTCGAAGTTGAGCCGGACGAGTCTGTAGAACGAGTAGTTGGAGACGCCCGCGTGGCGCTCCTCGTGGTGCACGCCCACCTCCGCCGGGTTGCTCGAGAAGCTGTAGGCCAGCGCGGGGATGAAGGTGTTGATCGCACCGCTGCGCACGATGGCCTCGATGATCGGCCGCTTGTACGCGCGCAGCATGCAACCCTGGTCGGTCATCTGGATGTTGGTCATCACCGCGCGCACGCCGTTGATGATCTTGGAAGCGTAGGTGCGAAAAAACGAATCGTGCCGCTTGAGCCGGAAACCACCGACATAGTCGTGACCGGCGTCGATGCGCTCCAGCAGCGCCGGGATGTCCTCGGGCGGGTTTTGCAGATCGGCGTCGAGCGTGACGATCACGTCGCCCTGAACGCGCTCAAACGCCGCCATGATGGCCATGTGCTGGCCGTAGTTGGCGTTGAAATCGACGATGCGGGTGACGTCCGGGCGCTTCGCGTGCTGCGCGCGAAGCAGCTCGATGGAGCGGTCGTGCGAGCCGTCGTTGGTGAAGAGGATTTCGTAGCGGCGGCCGAGCCCGTCGAGCACCGGGTACAAGCGCGCGAAGAGCGTCGGGAGATTCAGCTCCTCGTTGTAAACCGGGATGACGATCGAGAGTTGGACCGGACCGGAGACGTTCATGCTTTGCCGTTTTTTTGGATCACCGCCACCAACGCATCGACCACGCGGGCGACATCGTCGCGCGTCATCGTCGGGAACAGCGGCAGCGTGAGGATGTTTCGTCCCGCCTGCTCGGCGTGGGGGAAATCGCCGTCCTTCCAGCCGAGCCTGCGGTAGAGCGCAAAGAGATGGATCGCGGGGTAGTGCACGCCCGTGCCGATGCCGGCCGCGTGCAGCTGCGCCATGATCTCGGCGCGCTTCACCTTCAAGCGCACCTCGGGCAGGATGACCTGGAACATGTGCCAGTTGCTCTGGGCGAAATCGGGCACCGGCAGGCGCAGCCCGAGCTTTTTCGCACCCGCTTTTTCGAACGCCTCGAAGTAGGCGCGCGCGAGCTCGCGGCGCTGGATCGTGAACACATCCACCTGTGGCAGCTGGCCGAGGCCGACGCGCGCGGCGACGTCGGTGAGGTTGAATTTCCCGCCCACGACCTCGACCTCCATGCCGTCGAAGCCCGAGCGCATGACACCCTGCAGACGGTACTGCTCGGCGAGCTTCACCTCGCGCTCGTCGTTGAGCACGAGGCAGCCGCCCTCGATGGTGGTGACGTTTTTGTTGGCGTGGAAACTGAAGGAGACGAAGTCGCCAAACGAGCCGATGCGCCGGCCCTTCCAACTGCTGCCGAAGGACTGCGCGGCATCCTCGATCACGCGCAGTTTGTGTTTCCCGGCAATGGCGTAGAGGCGGTCGCGGTCCACTGGCAGGCCGGAAAGATCGACGGGCATGATCGCGCGCGTGGCGGGCGTGATCGCGGCCTCAATACGATCCAGATCGATGTTGCGCGTGACGGGATCGATATCGACGAAGACCGGCCGGGCGCCGACTTCGAGGATGACGTTGCTCGTCGAGACCCAGGAAAGCGGTGTCGTGATGACCTCGTCGCCCGGGCCGATGCCGGCGATGCGCAGCGCGATCTCCATCGTGCAGGTGCCGGAGTTGAACGCCCGCACCGGGCGCCCACCGAAGTACTCGGAGAGTTTCGCCTCAAAGGCCTTCACCTGCGGGCCGGAGGTGATCCAGCCGGAGCGCAGCACCTCGCAGACGCCGGCGATGGTCTCGTCGTCGATCGTCGGACGGGTGAATGGAAGGAACGGGGCCGCAGACGAGGATGCACTCATGTCAGGGTTGGTTGGTCACCAAGTAGTGCTTCCTTGTTTCGCCCTGCAAACGATAATGGAAGGAGGGATCGGAAAACAGCGCTGCCGCCGCTTCCTTGCGAATAAGCAGCCAGATGCGCCCCGTGCCCGCGCTCCACTGACGGCGAAACTCAGCCTCGCCGATGAAGCGCCCACTCGCACGGGCTTCGGCATCGATGTCGAGCCCGAGCTCGCCGGATGCCGGATAATCCACCGAGCCGACCTGACACGCCGCGTAAAAGGTGAAGTCGTGGAAATAATCCTGATAGTGAAAGACGCGGTCGCCGGGCCGGGCAGTGGAGGCGTAGAGCAGGGCCAGAGGCTTCGTGCCGGGTTTTTGCAGGTGCGGCAGCGCGGTCGCCAGCACGAGAAGCATGGCCAGCATCGTGCCCGCCTGTGCGAAAAGGGCCGCACGGGCGCCGCGCGTTTTTGCCAACCACGGTGCCAGCGCGCCGCCGATCAGCAGCGCGGCGGCAATAGCCGCAGCGTAGGGCCGCAACGCCAGCGCCTGCTCGGTGTTGCGGATGAGGCCGGTCTTGAAGGTCGCCACCACTGCCGCGACTCCGATCGCACCGCAAAGGAAGGCAAAAATCCTAAGTCCCCAACGCAGACGCACCGCCTGGCCCGCCGCAGCGACATCTGCCAGCCACGCGCCGACGAGCACCGCCAACGGCGGAAACACCGGCAGGATGTACGGCACGAGCTTCGACTGGGATTTGCTGAAGAACAGAAAGATCACGAGCGCCCATGTGACGAAGAACCACGCGTCGGCGTTTTCCTTGCGCCGGGCCCAGCCGCCGGCCACCGCGGACCGAATCGCCTGCGGCAGATATCCGACCCACGGGATGAAACCAGCCAGGAGGATCGGGATGAAATACCACCACGGCTGGTAGCGGTCGTGCATCGTCGTCGTGAAACGCAGCCAGTGCTCGCGCACGAAGTAGAAATGCGCCCAGTCGGGGTTGCGCTGTGCCGCCAGCAGATGCCACGGCGCCGCGATGGCAAAAAATAACACGAGCCCGGACGGCAGGTACAGCGGGCGGAGGCGCTTCCACTGGTTGAAAACCAGGAGCCACACGAACATCACCGCACCTGGAAGCAAAAATCCGATCAGGCCCTTGGACAACGTGGCCAGCGCCGCGCACGCGTAGAGCCCGTAGAACATCGCGCGCCGGCGTCCGCCCGGCGCCTCACGCACGCCTAGGATGAAGCAGAACAGCGTGCCGCTCATGAAGGCCGACACCGGCATATCCAGAAGCAGGATGTGCCCGAGTGCAAAATATAGCAGCGACGTCGCCAGCACACCGGCCGCCGCCCAGCCGGCCACTCGCCCGTAAACACGGCGCCCGACGGCATAC
>MWDT01000155.1 GCA_002070825.1 Verrucomicrobia bacterium ADurb.Bin122 | reverse complement strand
CGCTCCGGGTCGTTCAGATAATTGCCCATCCCAGTCTCGTCGTACTGGGTCAGGACCTGCACCGTCGGGATGCCGCCCAGCTGTTCGTCGACGACGATGCCGATGTCCGTGAGGAAGTTTCCCACGTTGCCATTCCAGGCGAGCAGGCTCGGCAGGCTCCAATCGCTCGGGAAGCCTGGCCGGCCTCCGGTATTGGCCAGCCAGTGGTTCTCCATGGCGTGATGCGATCCCAACACGGAAATCGAAAACGCCGCGGAGGCCTTCCGCGAGCCGTTGGCCACTTCGACCGTGAGCGTCGTGGTGCCTAGCGTCACGGGTATCCCACTGATCGAGCCATCACGGTTGAGCTGCAGCCCGGCGGGCAGCGTCCCCTGCGTCACGGTGTAGCGTGTGGGAAGGCCCGTCGCAATGTTCACCACGGCAGGCTCAATCGTGACGATGGGCTCAAGCGACACGGCCGCCCGCGACGGATAGGACAGCTCCAAATTGCCAAGCCTCTCATAAATCTCGATCAGACCCACGCCCGTCGTTTCCCCCACGCCCACCAATGTCGCCGTGTACACGCCAGGCTCCAGCGTCAGCACCAGCGCCGCATCCTTCGAATCCGCGTCTCCAGGCACGGCTAATCCGACCTCGGCAAACGCCTCCGTGAGCTCCGACGTCCCGCCCCAGTTGTCGTTTTCCGCCACCAAAGTGGCGTTGCCCGATTCGATCCGATGCACCTGCAACTGTGGGTCGGCCAGGTAACCGCTCACGCTGCCCGACAGTGCGGGCCCCTTGCCCGTGATTACGACCCGTTTCGACTCCGTCCCAGACACCACGAACCCGGCGATCAACACCGACGCGCCCGTCCCCACCTGGTTGCGCACCGACAGCGCGCTGAGCCGTTTCGTCGTGTCGTCCAGCGCCGCGTCGTAGATTTCCGCCAGCGCCACGCCCGTCGTCCCGGACTTGCCTGTCACGTGCACCGTGTACGTCCCGTGCGGCAGCGTCGCCTGGAGCGCCGCATCCTTCGAGCCGGACTTCAACGTCCCCATCCCGAGCCGCGTAAACTCGCTCCCCAGCCCCGCCGCCCAATCGTCGTTACTCGCCACCTCCGCATTACCGTCCGTCGCATCGTACACGCGCAACTGCGGATCTGCGAGGTAACCGCTCACGTCGTCGGCCAGCCCCGGCCCCACGCCGCGCACCAACGTCGGCTTGCCCGCCCCACCGGCGTAGGCCACGCCGACGATCATCGTCGCATCGCCCGTCCCGGCCGGCCCACGCACCGACAACGCGCTCAACTGCGAGCCTGGGAGGCGGCTGCCAAGACAGCCAAGCATCGCCACCATCACCATCGTGCGCCACCGCGCGCCAGCATCACGTCCAACGAGTGTCATACCTCCACCTTGAGCACGTTTTCCCTCAGACAAACAAGCGGCACCGGCCCCGCCGACCGATTTTCACAACCCTCTCACAAAGAATGAGGCGCGTATTGTCAAAACCCTGCGAGCGAACGCTGACTTTTCATGTTTTTGCGCGCCTGCCCCCAAAGCTCCGACCTCCAATCACGCCGCCCAGCACCCCAAGACGGCGCGACGTCCCCATCCCAGAGCCTCGTACGATCAGGCGCTTTACCATCAAGCGCCCGCGGCATTCACCGACAATAAATCGTTTGCCTCGAAGCACTCGTTCCCCAATTTGCACCTCCTCGTTTCATGCGTCCGGCGACCCGACTTTCGCCCGTGCCCGTGGAACGATTTTGCCTGTCCGCCGCTCACACTGCCAACCATGAACCTCCGCGCCTCCATCGCCTGCCTCGGCCTCGCCGCCGCCCTCGCGGCGCGCGCACATGCCGCGGAGTGCAACGACTGGCCCATCCGCGTCGCCCACACCGACGCCCGGAGTGCCGCGCAGTCCACCCAGTTCATCGGCCCCCTCTTCTTCAGCCAGCCCCTCGCCGCCGGCGACCACGCGGAAGGGTTCCGGCCATTCTACCTGCACCGGCAAAACGCCGACGCCTCCTCCGAGACCGACTTCCTCTACCCGCTCTTCTTCCGCCGCGACTACGCCGACGGCTACCGCTGGAGCATCCTCAACCTGATCAACCGCGATCAGCCCGCCGCCGGCCAAGCCGCCGACGCCCCCCGCGGCTTCGACCTCTGGCCCTTCTACTTTTCCCGCCAGACCGGCAATCCCGCCACGTCCTACCGCGCCGTGTTTCCCCTCTACGGCGGCATGAAAAACCGCTTGGGCCAGGACCGCATCGACTGGACGCTCTTCCCGCTCTACGCACACGCCCGCCGCGACGCCCGCCACGCCTACTCATACCCGTGGCCCTTCCTCCGCTCCTTTTCCGGCGGCGGACAGGACGGATTCTACCTCTGGCCGCTCTTCGGCTACCGCACGCAGGCCGGCGTCTCCCGCCAGGATTTCTACCTCTGGCCGCTCGGCTACCACCAGGTCAATGGACTCGATACCGCCACGCCCGTCCGCCGGTTCGGCGCGTTGCCCTTCTACGCCAGCGAGCGCAGCGCCGAGAGCGTGAGCGAGACCTACCTGTGGCCATTTTTCGGCTACACCGACCGCACCGCACCGTACCGCTACCACGAGTCGCGCTACCTCTGGCCCTTCCTCCTTCAGGCCCGCGGCGATGCCCGCTACCGCAACCGCTGGGCGCCCTTCTACTCGCACTCCGTCATCAAGGGCTACGACAAGACCTGGGTCTGCTGGCCGCTCTGGCGCCGCGACCGCTACACCGAGGGCGCCCTCGACCACCAAAAGACCCAGCTCCTCTACTTCCTCTACAACGACCACCTCCAGCAGAGCGCCACCGCCCCCGGCAAAGCCCCCGCCCGCAAGACGCACCTCTGGCCGCTCTTCTCCGGCTGGGACAACGGCGCCGGCCGCGTGCAGGTCCAGGCTCTCAGCCCCCTCGAAGTGTTCTTCCCACACAACGAGACCATCCGCCTCGCCTACTCGCCCCTCTTCGCGCTCTACCGCTACGACCGCACCTCGCCCGAAGACCTCCGCCTCACCTGGCTGTGGAACGCCATCAGCTACGAGCGCCACACCGCCGCCGCCACCAGCGAGTTTCACCTCGGCCCCCTCTTCAGCGTCGAAAAACACCCCGAGGCCGGCCGCCGCATCGCCCTCGGCAACGGCCTGTTCGGCCTCAAACGCACGCCCGACCGCCGCAGCTGGCGCCCCTTTCTCTTCGATTTCGCGAAACACGCGTCCCCCACCAACCCGCCGGCTCCATGAATCGCATCCACGCAGTCCTCGATAGCTTCGGTAGCGCCGTCACCCTCGCCTGGCGCGCCTTCGCCTCGCTCCCCTCCGCGCCGCGCATCCTCAAGCGCACCGCCGAGCACGGCTACTACGGCGGCTACACCACGCTGCCCATCGTCACCATCCTCAGCTTCTTCATCGGCGCCGTGCTCGCCCTCCAGGCCGGCATCACCATGCGCAACTTCGGCGCCAAGGACCTCATCGGCATCCTCGTCGGCGCCTCCATGGCCCGCGAACTCGGCCCCGTCATGGTCGCCATCCTCCTCGCCGGCCGCGTCGGCAGCGCCGTCACCGCCGAGCTCGCCTCCATGAAGGTGTATCAGGAAATCGACGCCCTGGAGACGATGAACATCCCCCCCCCGCGCCTGCTCGTCCTCCCGCGCCTGCTCGCCGTCCTCGTCGTCATGCCCGTGCTCACCATCGCCGGCAACATCGTCGGCTGGTTCGGCGGCGCCATCGTCTGCCACTCCGTCAGCTTCATCAGCGTCTCCCCCGAAGCCTACTTCAACAGCATCACGCGCTACCTCGAGATGCAGGACATCCTCGACGGCCTCATCAAGGCCGAGATCTTCGGCTTCGTCGTCATGCTCATCGCCTGCAACACCGGCCTGCGCACCCGCGGCGGCCCGCGCGAGATCGGCTTCGCCGTCACCAAGTCCGTCGTCACCTCGCTCATCGCGATCCTCGTCCTCGACTACTTCATCACCAAGGCCCTCGCCTAAACCGCCATGACCGCACCCGACAAAAAAACCGCCCGTTTCTCCGTCATGCGAGAAGACCGCAGCCCCGTCGGCGTCGAGCTTGCCCACCTCGAAAAACGCTACGGCACACAGACCGTCCTCCACGACATCTCCCTGTCCGTCGCCCCCGGCGAGATCTTCACCATCATGGGCCCCAGCGGCTCCGGTAAAAGCGTACTCCTGCGCCACATCGCCGGCCTCGAAACCGCCACCTCCGGCACCGTCACCATCAACGGCCACGATCCCCGCCTGCCCGAGACGCGCGACCGCTTCGCCCTCGCCCTCGTCTTCCAGGCCGGCGCCCTCTTCAACTCCTTCACCGTTTACGAAAACCTCGCGCTCTACCTGCTCGAGCACCGCATCTGCCCCAAGGGCGAGATCCGCGACCGCGTGATGCGCATCCTCAAGATCCTATCCCTCGAAGGTGCCGCCCTCAAGCTCCCCTCCGAACTGTCCGGCGGCATGAAGAAACGCGTCGCCGTCGCACGCGCCCTCGTCATGGAGCCCCAACTCATCCTCTACGATGAGCCCACCAGCGAGCTCGACCCCATCATGTCGGCCACCATCGCCGAGCTCATCGCCACCCTCAAGGAGCAGTTCACCGTCACCACCATCGTCGTCTCCCACGACCGCGACCTCGCCCTCACCATCTCCGACCGCGTCGCCGTCCTCCACCAGGGCCGCCTCCGCACCGTCGAGCCCCCCGCCGCGCTCCGCCAGAGCGCCGACCCCGTCATCCGCGACTTTTTAAACCCGCAAATCGATCTTCGGAATCCCCGTTTCAAGAAACTGGAGGCCAGCTATGAATAACGCACAAATGTCGGCCCGCGTGGGCCTGTTCTTCCTCATGGGCATCGCCCTCATCTGGGTGACCTTCGAGTCGCTCAACGGCGGCAAGGTCGCCAACGGCAAGGGCTACACCCTCGTCGCACACTTCAAAAACCTGAAGGAAATCCGCCCGGGCGACGAGGTCCGCGTCGCCGGCGTCAAGGTCGGCAGCGTCAAGGCCACCCGCCTCGACGGACGCCGCGCCCGCGCCGAGCTCATCATCGATCCCGCCGTCCAGATCGCGCAAGACGCCACCGCCACCATCGGCATGGCCGGCCTGCTCGGCAGCAACTACGTCGCCTTCGACCTCGGCAGCGACAACGTCCCTGCCTACGCCGACGGCAGCGAAGTCCGCACCCTCGACACCGCCGACCTCAACACCATCGTCTCCGAGTTGAGCAACGTCGGCAAAAAGGTCGACTCCACCCTCGGCCAGATCAGCGGCGACGACGGCGTGCTCGGCAAGATCAGCACCCTCGTCGACGAAAACCGCACCCAGATCCGCGACGTCACGACCAACCTCCAGCAGATCACCGGCAAGATCAACCAGGGCGAAGGCACCCTCGGACGCCTCGTCAACGACCCCAAACTCCACGACGAGCTCCTCGCCACCGTCGCCGAGATCAAGACCGCCGCCGCCGAAGCCAAGACCTTCGTCGCCCAGGCCGAGTCCGTCATCGACCAGGTCAAGAGCGGTCAGGGCACCCTCGGCGTCCTCCTCTACGACCAGCAGGCCGGAGAGAACATCAAAGTTGTCACGACCAACCTCCGCGACATCTCCGACAAGATCAGCAAAGGCCAGGGCACCCTCGGCAAGTTGATCAACGACGACGGCCTCTACCTGCAGGCACAAGGCTCGCTGAAGAAGCTCGACCGCACGCTCGACGGCATGGCCGACAGCGGCCCGATCTCCGCCGTCGGTACCGCCGCCAGCGCCCTCTTCTAGACGCCCGCCAACCACAGTCCCGCGGCTCCATCACGAGCCGCCCCACCAAAGCCCGACGCCTCACAGCGCCGGGCTTTTTCGTGCCCCCAAACCGCCACCCGCCGC
>MWDT01000154.1 GCA_002070825.1 Verrucomicrobia bacterium ADurb.Bin122 | reverse complement strand
CTCGTGGGTGCCCCAGCCGAGCTCGCTCGGCGAGATCGACTCGTCCCACATGCCCTGGATCGCCCAGGTGCCGACAAACTCGTCGGGGCGCTTGGGCACGGAGGCGCGTTGCGTGTCCCACTCGCTGCAATGGATGACACGCACCTCGAGGGCGCGGGCGAGCTCGGCGAAGAGCCCGTGCCGGAGGCAACGCCGGACTTCGCGGCGGCGCGGCACCGTGAGGCGCTCCTCGCGGAGCGCGGCCTTGGCGATGTCGAGCAGCCCCTTCTTCACGAAGTGCGAGACCAGTCCGGGGTTGGCGCCGTGGTCGATCACCGCCGTGGGCCCGTCGGACCACCGGCGCGTCAGTTCGAGCAGCCGGACGTAGCGCGAATAGAGTGACTTGTCGTACAGCGAGCGCGTCTGGATCTCGTCCTCCGGATCCCACGATTCGACCGAGGCGTTGACGTACCGCACGCCGTGGTGGTGGGCCCACTGCAGAATCTCGAAGCAGTCGATGCTCCAGGCCAGGTCGATGATCAGCCCGCCCTCGGCGATGTGGGTGGAGAGCAGCCGGGTGAGGTTGGAGGGGCCGACCTTCTCGCGGACAAACCGCAGGCCGCGCCGGATCCAGGGCGCGAGCAGGCGCCGGCGATCCGCGAAGTCGATGACGGTGATGTCGGCCGGGCGCAGCTCCAGCCGCTGCACGAGCAGCGGCAGGAGCGCCTGCGCCACGATTCCGTATCCGGTGATCAGGACGCGACGGGGCTCGGGCTTCATGGACGTGCGCCCTCCGCGACGGGGATGCCTCCGAGCAGCCGGACGAGGAACGCATCGGCGGCCTCGCCGGCGGTGGGGGCCTCGCCATGGGTGACGGCGACGATGCGCAGCCGGCGGGCGCCGCCGGGGGTCGGCCACGAGACCTCGTCGCCCACGCGGTAACCGAGCAGGGCGGTGCCGATGGGCGAGAGCACGGAGATACGGCGCGCCTCGGCGTCGGCGTGCTGTGGGAGCGTGAGCGTGTACTCCTCGTGTTCGTTCGAATCGAGGTCGACGAAGCCGACGCGTGAGTTCATCGCGACGACATCGGCGGGGAAGTTCTCGCGCGGCAGCACGGTGGCGGCAGCCAGCTCGTCGCGCAGCGAGGCGCGGCCCGCCGGCTCGGGGTGGCGGGAGAGCAGGAGGCTGAGTTGGAGGTAATCGTCTTTGCGGATGTGGATCATGATGCGGAGTGGGTTGGAGTGGATTGGAGGGAGGTGAGGAGTTCGTGTCCGTTCGGCTCGTGGAAGCCGGGCGTGACGACCGGCGGGGCGGCGCGGCCGACCTGGAGCAGTTCGTGGAACGCGAGCTCGATCCGGGCGGCGCGGCGCAGGTCGTTGACTTCGGGCGGGGTGGTGGCCGGGACGAGCACCGCGCTCACCGTCGGATCGGCGAGCGTCCAGGCGAGCGCCACATGGCGCGGCGGCAGGCCGCGCTCGCGCGCGATCTGCGCGATCGCACAGCCGGCAGAGTTGCGTACCGGATACGGTCGGAGGATGCCGCGCGGGCGTTCGTCGTCGGCCGGGCCGGTGTAGGGAGGACGGACGACGAGCCCGAGGCGCTGGTGGTGAGCGAGGTCGCGGAGTTCCTGCCAGGAACCGGTGTCTCCCGGAGGCGCGAGTTCGGTCTCGAGCGTGTCCAGCCGCGAGAGGCGCCGCCGGTCGGCATGGCCGATCCACTCCATCGCGCGCCACGCGGGGAACCCGACGCCGCCGAGGTGGCGGAACATGCCGCTGCGCTGGAGATACTCGACGGCGACGAGGGTGTCGTCGACCGGGAGCCCGTCGCTCCAGCGGATGAGCAGCAGGTCGAGGTATGTGGTGCCGAGGCGGCGCAGGGCGCGTTCGCAGCTCGTGCGGATCTCCGCGGCGAGGCGGAAGTAGCTCGAGATGGAGGGAAGGTCGATGCAGTACGCCAGCACCACCTCGGACCGGGCAATCCGGCGGCTGTGCAGCCACCGGCCGACGAGCGTCTCGGAGAGCGCGCCGACCCCGGACTCGCCCGCGTCGTCGCCGCTGTCGGCCTGGAGCTGGATGAATGTGCCGCCGACCTCGCGGAAGGCGTCGAGCACGGTGTCGGCGTCGTCTGCGGCCGGGTGCCAGCCCAGCGTCGCGGCGTCGAGGCAGTACTCGGAGACGCGGACGTCGGTGCGGCCAAGTTTACGTTGTTTCATGGCGATGGGCGGTTCAGGCGGAGAGTTGCTCGTGCTCGGCGACGGGCGGGGTGGCGGGCCACAGGACCGTCTCGGAGTGCGATCCGATCGGTCCCTCGGTCACACGGGTGGCCGCGAAACGGTCGGGATCGATGAGGATGTGGTGGGGGATCCGGCTGCCGCGGGAGCAACCCGGGTTGAGGTAGATCGTGCCGTCCTCCTCGTGGAACCACGCCTCGGGATGATGGACGTGGCCGGAGAGGACGAGCCGTGGCCGGTGCTCGCGGACGAGGGACGGGAGGCCCGTGTCGCCGAGGTCGATGCCGTATTCGCTGCGTGAGACCGGGGTGTCGGCCGGCGGCAGGTGGACGAGCCAGATGTCGGCGGCGTTGCGCGGCGCTTCGCGGTAGCCGGCGACCTCGATCGACCGGCCGTTGAGGAAGGTGGTGTCGCCGTCGACCCGCAGGCGTGGGCGGGAGAGCGCGCGCAACCAGGTGGCGGGCTGCCGTGGCCGGCCGGGCGGGAGAAACTCGAGATCGCTGTTGCCGCTGCACACGCATACCGGGCGCGGATGCAGCGTCAGCCACTCGGCGATGAGCGCCGCTTGGCGGTGAAAGGGAATTGCCCGGCTCTGGTCGAGGAGGTCGCCGGAGATGCAGAGCAGGTCGTGGTGGGGCGCGGACTCGTGCAGCCAGGCGAACCCAAAGATGCCTACTCTCATGATGCTGACTCCTTTCGTGTTTAGATTTTCCGCGCGCACCGGCAAGGCCCGCACAGTGTTTCAGTGGATGTGCAAGCTCTAGTGTGTCTTGCGACGGGAGGCGTCAAGACCTCGGGCGGGGTTTGCCTGAATCTTTTACGCGTGGGGGTGGGGAGCGGCGGAGGGCGGCGTTTTTTGGGGGATGCGATTGAGGGCGTCGGCGAGGGGGGCGACGCGGATGGGTTTGGTGAGGTGGTCGTCCATGCCGGCGGCGAGGCAGCGCTCGCGGGTGTAGAGGATGGCGTTGGCGGTGAGGGCGATGATGTAGGGCTGGGGGCCGGCGTATTCCTGGCGGATGCGGCGGGTGGTTTCGAGGCCGTCCATTTCGGGCATGTGGCAATCCATGGCGTGGTCCGGTGCGCGTGGGGTGGTGGGGTGGTCGAGGGCGCGGACGAGGGCGGCGTGGAGGTCGTGTTGGCGGATGGGTTTGACGAGTACGCTGCTGAGACCGAGGTCCTGGATGTCGTCGTGGGCGAAGGCGTGGTCGAGGGACGTGAGGAGGATGAGGGCGGGGCGAGTGGGCGAGGGGTCGTCGCGGAGGGCGCGGACGAGGTGGAGGCCGTCGATGCCGGGGAGTTGCTGGTCGATGAGGGCGAAGTGGAAGGGTTGGGAGGCGAGGGTGTCGGCGCGGACGGTGGCGATGGCTTCGGGGGCGTTGGTGGCGAGGGTGGTGGAGAGGCCCCAGGCCCGGGTGTAGTGCTGGAGGAGGCGTGCGTTGGCGGGGGAGTCTACGACGATGAGGGCTTTGCGGCCTTGGAGGCCGGGGTGATGGAGTGTGGGCAGGGTGGGGGCCGTAGTGGATTTGGCGAAGTGGGCGGTGAACCAGAAGGTGGAGCCTTCGCCGGGGGTGCTGCGGACGCCGCAGGTGCCGTCCATGAGCTCGACGATTTGTTTGCAGATGGCGAGGCCGAGGCCGGTGCCGCCGTAGCGGCGGTTGGTGGAGGATTCGGCCTGGGTGAAGGGTTGGAAAAGGCGGGCTTGGGCTTCGAGGGGGATGCCGATGCCGGTGTCGGAGATTTCGAAGCGGAGGAGGAGGGTCTCGGGGGTGGAGTTTTCGAGGGAGACTTGGAGGGCGACATCGCCGCGCTCGGTGAATTTGATGGCGTTGCCGAGGAGGTTGAGGAGGACCTGGCGGAGGCGGCCGGCGTCGCCGCGGAGGTCGGTGGGGATGTCGGGGGGGAGGAGCGCGCTGAGGTGGAGGTGTTTGGCGGCGGCGCGTGCGGCGAGGAGCTCGACGGTGCCGTCGACGGTGTCGCGGAGGTCGAAATCGTTGGTTTCAAAGCGGAGGCGGCCGGCCTCCATTTTGGAGAAGTCGAGGATGTCGTTGAGGACGGTGAGGAGGGACTCGGCGCCGTTGCGGATGGTTTCGGTGAAGTCGCGTTGCTGGGGGTTGAGGGGGGTGTCGAGGAGGAGGTTGCTCATGCCGATGACGGCGTTCATGGGGGTGCGGATTTCGTGGCTCATGTTGGCCAGGAAAACGCTTTTGGCGCGGGTGTTGGCCTCGGCGGCGTCGCGTGCGCGTGTGAGTTGTTCCTCGATCTGTTTGCGTTCACTGATGTCGCGGATGATGCCGAGCATGCCGGTGGGTTGGCCGGCGGAGCGCAGGAGGCGGGCGCTGGTTTCTGTCCAGATGTGGCGGCCGTCCTGAGTGTGGAGGATGCCTTGGAAGGTGACGGTCTCGTCGACGGAGGGGATGAAGGTGGGGAGCTGGAGGGTGGCGGGTGGCGACTCGGGGTGGAGGAGGGTGCAGAGGTGGAGTTTGCAGGCGGCTTCGGCGGAGTAGCCGGTGAGGCGTGCGCCGGCGAGGTTGAGGGAGGTGAGGCGGCCTTGGAGGTCGGTGGTGAAGATGCCGTCGCTGGCGTTTTCGACGAGGCTGCGGTGGCGGTCTTCGAGGGCGATTTCCTTGGCGAGTTGGGCGCGGATCTGGCGGGTCTGGAGGTTGACGCGGCGGCGGAGTGCGACGCCCCAGGCGATGCCGAGGATGGTGGCGGCGCCGAGTAGGGCAGCGAGGCCGGCGACGCGTTTGGTGGTGAGGAGCGGGGGGGCTTGGAGGACGACGATGTCGTCGGGGGTGCGGACTTGGAGCTGGAAGCTGCGGGGCTGGCCGGTGTCGTCGAGGTCGAGATTATAGATGCCGGTGAGTTGGAGTCGTGAGCCGAGGCCGATGTGTGGAGCGGTGTGGCCGGGGGTTTCGAGGAGGGCGTCGAAGATGGCGTTGTCGGCCTGGAGGGTCCAGCGGGTGAGGGAGGGGAGGCGGAGTTCGTTGATGATGGTGCCTTCGACGGTGGCGAGCCGGGCGTCGAGGAGGTCTTGGAGTTGGTCTGGGACAGGGATGGGGGTGGGGTTGGGGAGGTCGCCTGGGCCGATGCGGCGGCAGAGGGCTTCGCGGAGGAGGGGGCGGGTGCCTTCGCGGCCGATCATGCCGACGACTTCGACGCGGTCGCCGGGGGCGAGGGGGGCGTTGTGGCGCGTGAGGACTTTGATGGCGGCCTCGGCTTGTTGGAGGTAAAGGTATTGGCCGGGAAAGTGGTAGAGAACCTGGCCGGAGAGGCGGGCTTGGCGGACTTCGTCGGAGGCACTGGTCTTGCGGAGGCTGGCGATGGTGATGGGGGGGGTGGCGAAGAGGTCGGTGGGCGGGTCGGCTTCGAGGGTGAGGCTGTGGAGATAGGGGGTCCAGAGGGTGAGGTCGGCGACGCGGCGGTTGGGGCCGGCGGTGGCGTCGCAGAGTCCCTGGATGCGGATGAGTCCGTTAATGTAAGCGGAGAGGTTTTCGGGTGTCTGGATTTTGGCGACGAGGTCGCCGGTGGGGGTGGCGAGTTCGAGGTGGGTCCATTGGCCTTGGATTTCGTAGCGGCGGAGGTAGCCGCGTGTCTCGACCCACTGGGCGTCTTCGCTGCCGGTGAGCATCTGGGCGAGGGTGACGGGGCGCGGGGCGGGAACGCTCATGCCGCCGAGGTCTTCGAGTTT
>MWDT01000153.1 GCA_002070825.1 Verrucomicrobia bacterium ADurb.Bin122 | reverse complement strand
AAGGCCGACAGATAGTCGAGCCGGCGCTCCTGATATTGGAGATAGTAGGCGTGCTCCCACACGTCCACGCCGAGCAGCGGATGTTGCCCTGCCATCAGCGGCGAATCCTGGTTCACCGTCGATGTCACCTCCACGCGACCGTCGGCGAGCATCACGAGCCACGCCCAGCCACTGCCAAAGCGGCGCATCGCCAGATCGGTGAAACGCTCGCGAAACGCATCCAGCGAGCCAAAGGTCCGGTCGATCGCCATCGCCAGCGGGCCCATGGGAGCGCCACCGCCGTCGGGGCCGATGACCTGCCAGAAAAGCGTGTGGTTCACATGCCCGCCGACCTGGTCGCGCACGATCGCGCGGATTTTTGCCGGCACCGTCCCGATGTTTTTCAAAAGCTCCTCCGCCGTCTTTTTCTGGAGCTCGGGAAACTCCGCCAGCGCACGATTCGCGCTGTCGATGTAGCCCTGGTGGTGTTTCAGGTGGTGCAGTTCGAGCGTGCGTGAATCGATATACGGCGCCAGCGCATCGTAGCCATAAGGCAACGGCGGCAGCGTAAAGGGCTGCGGCGGCACCACCGCCGACTTCGTCGCATGGCCCACCTCCTCCGCACGCCCGTACAGCCCCAATCCCAACGCCACCGCCCCGAGGCCAAGAGTCTTCATGGCATCGCGACGCGTCAGAGCCAGGGGTGTTTTCATACGGCCACCCTAAAAGTCTGCGGGCTCTGGGCAACCCCTCTCGGCAAAAAATGTACTCTCGCACCGCCCGGATGTTGCCGACTACCTACGCACAACCCTCGACCTTTTTCCCGCGTGAATATCCTGATGCTCTCGTCCGAGTGCGTACCCTACGCCAAAACCGGCGGGCTCGCCGATGTCGTCGGCGCCCTGCCCAAGGCGTTGCGCCAGCTCGGCCATCAGTCGATGGTCGTCCTCCCGCTTTACTCGTCGATCGACCGCGTGCGCCTCAAAATCGAGCCCGTCCTCAGCCCGATGGGCGTCTGGATGGGCGACCGCCAGGAATGGTGCGCCGTCCACCGCGCCGACATGGACGGGGTGCCCGTTTACTTCATCGAGTTCGAACAGTACTTCAACCGCTGGGGACTCTACCACGACGCCGCGTTTCGCGACTACGCCGACAACGCCCGCCGCTTCGCCTTCCTCACCCGCGCCGGCCTGCAACTTTGCAAAGATCTCGGCTTCAAACCCGACATCGTCCACGCCCACGACTGGCAGACGGCGCTCGCCGCCGCCTACCTCAAGGTCTGGCACTGGGACGATCCGATCCTCGGCCAGGCCGCGAGTGTGCTCACCATCCACAACCTCGCCTATCAGGGTGTCTATCCGGCCACCGACTTTGCCTATCTCGGCCTGCGCTGGGACAATTTCACACCCGATAAACTCGAAGCCCACGGCGCCATCAACTTCCTCAAGGGCGGCATCGTCTATGCCGACGCCGTCAACACCGTCAGCCCCAACTACGCCCGTGAGACCAAGGCCCCGGCCGGTGGCTGCGGCCTCGCTCCTTTTCTCAACGGCAAGGGCGAGCGCTACCGCGGCATCCTCAACGGCGCCGATTACCAGTCCTGGGATCCCGCCCACGATCTTCATCTGCCCGCCAACTATGACGCCGCCGACCTGAACGGAAAAGCCGTCTGCAAACGCAAACTCCAACAGCGGTTCGGGCTGGCCGAGTCGCCACGCGTGCCGATCCTCGGCGTCGTCAGCCGCTTCGTGGGGCAAAAGGGCCTCGATCTGCTCGCCGCCACCTGCGACGAGCTCCTGCGCTCGATGCAGGTGCAGCTCGCGATCCTCGGCTCCGGCGAAAAAGACCTGGAGCACTACTTCGGCGGGCTCGCCGCCCGCTACCCCGGGCGAGTGGGCACTCATATCGGTTACGATGAAGCCCTCTCGCGATGGATCACCGCCGGCTCCGATTTCTTCATCATGCCCTCACGCTACGAGCCGTGCGGGCTCAACCAGATCTACTCGCTGCGCTACGGCACCCTGCCCATCGTCCGCGCCACCGGCGGGCTCGACGATACCATTCAGCAATACGACGAGACCCACGGCACCGGCACCGGCTTCAAATTCTGGGATCCCAACGCCTCCGCGCTCTACTACACCATCGGCTGGGCCGTCAGCACCTACTACGACCGGCCCGCCCACCACCAGGCCATGATCCAGCAGGCCATGGCGCAGGATTTTTCGTGGGAACGCAGCGCCGCAGACTACGTTCGCCTCTACGAACAAGCCCGCGCCGCCCGCACCTGAGCGCGGCTATTCCTGCGCCCAGATCTCGATCGACACCGGACCGACCTTGGCGACCTTGCCCGTGATGCGCACCGTGTAAACGCCCTTGGCGAGCACGGGCATCAACTCGACTTCATGCACGGGCGCCACGGCGACAGGGGCCGCCGGCACCGCCGCCACCTCGGGCGCAGGAGCAGGCTGGCCCGCCCCCGCTTCGGGCGCTATTTCCGGCGTCACAGGAGCGGCCACCGGCACGGGCAGCTCGGGGGCAAACGCCACCCGCACCTCACCCGAAAGCACTTCGATCTCCGGCTCCTGGCGGATCACCTGCGGCAGCAACTCCGCATGGGGCGGCAGTTCGCCCACCACGCGCATGCGAAGCGATTTCGGCTCCGGGGAAACCACGATCAACGGCACATAGACCGCGTTGTCCCCGCCAAGCTGCGCGCGGCACGCCACCCGCCAGCCAGCCTTCGGCACAAACGGGACGGGACGATACGACTCGACCGCCGAAATTCCGTCCCCACTCGCCACCCCTTCCAGATTCGCGCTGTAAACCGCCGGCGTCGCCTCCATCCCGGCCGACGCCGCCAACCGGTCCACCACTTCAAAATCCACCCCGGCGCCCATTCCGCCCGTCGCCTCCGTCGCCGCCAGCGGCGCCCCGCCCATCTGGAGCACAAACGAGTGCAAGCCCGCCGGACTCGACACCAGTCCCGGCACCACGACCGAGTTGCCCGAGAGCAGCTGGGCGCGCGTCGAGAGCGTCGTCACCTGCGCCACCACATCGGGCGCCGGCATCAACAGAAGCGACGACGATTGCCCGACGCCCGACGCGTAGATGTTGCGCGCACGCAGCGCATCGATCGCCGTGGCCACCGCCTCATCGACGGGCGTGGTCAGCGTAAGAATGTTGGAGCAGGTCGTGCCCGCCGCGTTTGAGGCCCATACGCGAAACTCGTACTGCGTCTCCGGCGCCAGCCCGTCCACACTCACCGTCAACAGATCCGGGCCCACCGAACGCGCCAACCGCCACTCCTGATCCGTCTGCGCTTTCAGTTGCAACGTAAACCCCGCATCCCGTTGGTTCGCCAGCTGACAATCCGACCATACCAGCTCCGCCTTCGAGGCCGACAGCGCGCGCCCGGAAAGCGCCGGCGCGGCCGGCAGCACCACTGCGGGCGCCGGAGCGGCAGCCGCGGGCTCTACCACTGCAGGCTCTGCCACAGCAGGTTCTGCCTTCGCGACCTCTTCCACCGGAGCCGCTCCCGTCGGCTGGACCTGCTGGGGCTCCACCGAAGCCGTGTCGGACACCGTCGTCCCCCACACCGACAGGGGGAGCGCCACACACATCAAAAAAGCAGTTGATCTCATAGGGGGAATAGGGGTCGCAAATGGGAAGAAATACCCACGTCCAATTGCCCCGATCGGCCCCCCCCAGCCAGTGAGAATCATTCAAAAGCCAATAGTTTACTGGCTTTTTAAACGCCCCCCCCGATTTCGATCGAGCGGCGCCACCGGGCGGCCCTTCAGCCCCCCAGATGCCCCGGTTCAAAACGGCCAGAAGCGCGGGATACCCCACACCGCGATCGCAAAGAAAAGCAGGTTGAGCGGGATCCCCACCCGCGCGAAATCGGCGAACCGGTACCCGCCGGCCGTATAGACCATCGCGTTGGTCTGATAGCCCACCGGTGTCGCAAAACTGGTCGATGCCGCGAATGCCACCGCCATCAAAAACGGCTTCGGGTCGGCCCCAAGCGTCTGCGCCGCCCCGATTGCCAGCGGCGCCAGCAGCACCGCCGCCGCGTTATTACTCATAAACTCCGTGAGCACCGCCGTCAGCAGATAGATCACCGCCAGCGCCACCCACGGCGACCCGTGACCGCCCAGCGCAAACGCTCGCTGCGCCAACCACGCCGCCCCCCCGGTCTTCTCCAGCGCGATGCCGAGCGGAATCATCGCCGCCAGCAGCACCACCACCCGCCACTGCACCGACTCGAATATTTCCTCGGTCTTGAGGCACCCGGTCGCCCACAACGCCAGTCCGCCGAGCATCGCCGCGGGCAGGATGTCGATCACGCCCAGCGCGGCCAGCGCCACCACGCCCCCCATGATCCCCAGCGACCACGGCACACGCCCCCGCGTAAGCTTCGGTGCGGACACCTCCCCCAGTAGGATGAAATCGCGATCGCGCGTCAGCCGCAGCACCGCCTCCCGCCGCCCCAGCACCAGCAGGATGTCTCCGATTTCCAGCGGCGTGTGCGCGAGCCGCTCGTTGAGCGCCGCCCCGTGCCTCTGCAGCGCCAGCACCGCCAGCTCATGCGCCTCGCCCAGCCGCAGATCCCCGACCGTCTGCCCCGCAAACGGCGCCCCCGGCGCCACGATCGCCTCCGCCAGCATCAAGTCGTCCCCCTGGAGCACCGCATCGCGCAGCTTGAACTCCGGATTGAGCTCCAGCCCGGCCCGCCCTCGCAACGCCAACAGCTCCCTCGCCCCCCCACGCACGATCAACAGATCGTCCACCGCCAGCAGAGCCTCCTGTGGCACCTCCAGCCGCCGCCGCTCCCGCATGACTTCCACCAAACGGATGCCCTCGCCGCCCGGGAGCCGCGCCGAGCTGAAACTCCGCCCCACCAGCGGTGAGCCCGGCATCACGCGCAACTCCGTCATGTACTCGCCCAGCCCGTAGCGCACCACCAGATCGTCAGTCGTCCGAGACGGCAACAGCCACGGCCCCAGGCACCACAAGTATAGTGTCCCCGCCGCAAACAGCAGCCCACCCAGCTGGGCAAACTCGAACATCGAGAAAGCCGGCAACCCCGCCTGCACCGCGATCGAGTTGACCAGCAGGTTGGTCGAAGTCCCGATCAACGTGCACACGCCCCCAAACTGAGACGCATACGAAAGCGGGATCAGGAAGCGCGAGGCCGGCAGCCCACGCAGCCGCGCTGCCTGCAGCACCAGCGGCAGCAGCACCGCGACCGCCGCCGTGTTGTTCACGAACGCCGAGATTCCGCCCACCACCACCATGATCAACAGCAGCAGCAGCCAAGGCCAGCGCGCCACACGCATGAGCGCCGCGCCGAGCGCCGCCAGCGCCCCTGTCTTTTGCAGCCCACCGCTGAGGATGAACATGCACGCGACCGTCACCGTCGCCGGGTTGCTAAACCCCGAGAGCATCTCGCCGGGAGAGAGGATGCCCGAAAGCAACAGCACCACGGCACCGCCGATCCCCACCGACTCGGCAGGGAAACGGTCGGAGATAAACGCCACCATCATGAGGGCAATCAGGCCGAGGACGATCCACGCATCAGGGGTCATGTGCCCCCAGTGTGCGTACGCACGCCACGCTGACAAGCAGGCCGCATACACTCACATCGACGCCCGCGCCCGGCCGCGACGTGGAAACTAAGCGGCTCTGTGTAACAGCTCCGGGATTGCCCTCAGACCTTCGACTTTTTGCATGACGCCATGGCTCTACCCCTTCGCCCCCAGCGCACGCCGCAGCGTGTTTCGCCACTGCAACCTTGGATGAAGCGCGCCGACTGGGCTCGGGGAAAAATCGCCTCCACCGACAGCGCACACCTCGCCTTCTGGTGGTGCTTTGCCCTGCTGTGGAACGCGGCCGCCTGGCCGGCATTCTGGTGGCTCGCGCTCCCGGAA
>MWDT01000152.1 GCA_002070825.1 Verrucomicrobia bacterium ADurb.Bin122 | reverse complement strand
TCGTTGAGCGGGTAGAACATCACGAGGACGATCGAGATGATGCCAAAGCCGGCGGGGATGAGGCTCATGAGCAGGCGCAGACCCTGGAGGGTGTCGGCGTTTTGCTCGATGTTGGCCTTGAATCCGACCAGCGAGAGCAGGCCGAGGCCGACGGCGGCGCCGATGGCCCAGCCTTCCTTCTGCGAGAAGATCGAGGCGGAGAAGATCAGGCCCGTGGCGCGGCGGCCGGACTTCCACTCGCCGTAGTCGGCGGTGTCGGCGTACATCGCCCAGATGAGGGCGCTGAGCGGGCCGCCGGTGGCGGAGCCGATGAGGTTGAGGCCGAGGAGCCACCAGACCTGTTTCGGGTCGAGCACGTAGAACGAGGCGGTGGTGAGCACGGCGATGGCGAAGAGCGAGATGAACGCGACCTTGCGGCCGACCTTCTTCGCGAAGAACGGGACGGCGAAGACGCCGGCGAGGGAGGCCAGTTGTCCGGAGGTGTTGAAGGCTGAGACGATCCACTCGAAGGAGTACGACTTGATCCCGCCGAAGAACGGGACGCTGACGTCCTGGGTGCCGACGTAGTACTTGAAGTAGTGGGTGGTCACGCTGCCGCGCACGGCGACGAAGAGGATGAAGGTGATCGTGGTGGCGAGGAGGGTGAGCCAGGGGCCGTTGGTGAGCAGATCCTTGAGGTCGCGGCCGACGGAGGTCTTTTGCTCCTTGGGTGGGCTGACGCGCTCCTTCGTGTTGAAGAAAACGATGAGGAAGGAGGCGATGACGACGACGCCGACGATTACGAAGGCGAGGGACCAGCCGCGTTGCTCGTTGCCGCCGCCGAGGGTTTTCGAGAGGGGCAGGAGGGTGGCGGAGATCACCATGCCGGCGGCGTACGCGAAGATGAATTTAATCGAGGAGAGGGTGGTGCGCTCGTTGGGGTTGGACGACATGACGCCGAGCATGGCGGTGTAGGGGATGTTGATCGCGGTGTAGATCAGCATGAGGGCGTTGTAGGTCACGATCGCCCAGACGAGTTTGCCGGTGTCGCCGAAGTTTGGAGTCGTGAAGGTGAGCACGCCGGCGATGGCCATGGGCACGCAGAACCAGAGCAGGTAGGGGCGGAACTTGCCCCAGCGTGTCTTGGTGCGGTCGGCGATCATGCCGACCACGGGATCGAAGAAGGCGTCGAGGCTGCGGCTGGTGCCGAGCATGGCGGCGGTGGCGGCGGCGGTGATGCCGAAGACGTCCGTATAGAAAAAGGTCAGGTAAACCATGAACGTCTGCCAGTAGAGGCATGACGCGAAGTCACCGAAGCCGTAGGATATCTTTTCTGTGAGCGGGAGTTTGTTCTCTGAACTCATGGAGCAGTGGGGATGTAGGGTGGGGCGTGTGTGCGCCGAAGTGGGGGAGTTAGTCGGCACGGGTCGGGTTTGCCGAGCCGGAAAGCGAAACCGCCGTCCGGCGGGACGGCGGTTGGGGGTGGAAACGAGATGCGGGCGGGGTGGTTTATTTCGCAGCGGGCACGCGGCGGAGGACTTCGATGCAGGCGCGGGCGTTGTGGTAGGGGCATTTCCACGGGCCGATTTTGCAGCTGTCGGTGTTCTCCGGGTAGTCGGGCAGTGGGGTGCCGTCGCGGCGGAGGATTGCAAACCATTCGCCGTGCTGGCGGTCGATGACCTTGGCTTCGATGAAGTCCCAGGCGCGGAAGGCGGCGCGTAGGTCGGCGTCGTGCTGGCCGAGTTGGTAGGCGTTGAGGAAGCCGACGACGGCTTCGGCTTGCGGCCACCAGTGTTTCTCGGGGTTGAGGACCTGCTGGCCTTCGCCGGCGTAGAGGACGGCGCCGTCGGTATCGAGGCCGTGGGCGCGGACGCCTTCGGCCATGGCGAGGGCGATGTCGCGGGTGCGCGTTTTCAGCGTCTCGTCGCCGAGGGCGTCGGCGGCCTCCCAGAAGAGCCAGCTGGCCTCGATGTCGTGGCCGTAGGAGATGCCGGGCGTGTGCGAGCGCCAGTCGAGGTCGAAGAAGAGGGCGCAGCGGGCGTAAGGCTCGGTGGTGTAGACGTGTTTGAAGAGAATTTCGACGAGCTCGCGGAGGCGTTCGCGCAGGGTGGCGTCGGGCCAGACGCGGAGCAGGGCGGTGTAAGCCTCCATGATGTGGAGGAGGGTGTTCATCGACTTGGGCGCGTTGAGATCTTTGAGGCTCAGGCGCATGTCGGCGAGGGGGCTCCAGTCGCGGGCGAGGGCTTCGATGTAGCCGCCGTGGACGGGCTCGGAGGCGTGTTTTTCGATGAGGAAAAAGACTTCCTTGGCGAGGTCGAGGGCGGCGTGGTCACCGGTGGCGGCGAACCATTCGGAGAGGCCGTAGATGGTGAAGGCTTCGGCGTAGATTTGTTTCCGGTCGGAGGCGACCTGGTGTTTCGCGTCGAGGCTCCAGAAGACGCCGCCGTGGCGGGCATCCCAGAACGGGCCGGTGAGCAGGGCGAGGGCCTTGCGGCCCATTTCGAGGTACTGCGGATTGGGGACGACGCGGTGGGCGGCGGCGAAGGTCCAGAGCATGCGGGCGCAGAGGACGACGTGGCGGGGAGCGTCGTCGAATTTGCGCAAGTCGTGGGCGACGACGCCGACGAGGCGGCCGTCGGGCTCAAACGCGTGGCGCGTCCAGAATGGGAGGATGTCCTGCGTGAGCTCGGCTTCGGCGCGGCGACGCAGTTCGGCAAGGGAGGAGACCGGAGGAATCATGGAGGCCGCAGGCTAGCGGGGCGCGGCCCGTCGAGGAAAGCGCGAAACCGGGAGGCGGGGGCCTAGATGTGGAGGGCCTCGGCGTTTGGGCGAGGGGCCGGGGTGGCGAGGTGTTGAAGGGCTTCGGGGAGGCTGCGGAAGATGAAGAACCGAGCGGCGTCTTCGGCGGGGAGGTAGGCGCTGATGGCGCGGCAGACTCCGTACACGACGTCTTTGGGGGCGGCGACGACGCGCAGGCCCTTGGGGGCGTCGAAATCCATGCGCGCGAGTTGGTAGGCCTGGAGCGGGGAGACCGCGATGTTGGAGACGGCCGTGAAGTCGTAGAGGATGTCGAAGGTCTCGTCGAACGCGGGGTCCTGGCGTGGGGACTCCATGAGCTTTTTGAAGTCGGACAGCTGGAGGACTCCGGAGGCGACCACGGTGACGCGCCGTTGGTGGGGGGCGACGGAGTGGGTGTAGTGGGCGACGGAGAGGAAGACCTCTGGAGACATAGGGTAAAAAATGGGTAAAGCCTAGGCTATTGGCCATAGTTGGGTGCACGTGCAGGACAACTGCAAAGTGCCCGCGATGGGGTGCGGTTTCTACGACCAATATGCTAGTCGGTGGCGGCAAGAAGCTTGTGGTGGCCTGTTGCCGGCGGCTTGCAGGAGTGCGTCAGGTCCGCGGGGCGGGCGGTTCGGTCGTGGGGAGGTAGCGCTGGCGGCGCAGTCCGCTGGCGCCGCGGGGGGCGGCGCGCTCGCCGGGGGCTGTGTAGGCGTGGCGGCGGTATCCGGGGATGGAGGGGTCGGTGGCGCAGCGGATCTGGAAATCCTGCATGCGCTTAAAAAGTCCGAGGAGTTGCTCGGGGAGGGGATACTGGTCGAGGCCGCGTTGCTCGAGGGCGAGCAGGAGCTCGTGGGTGGTTTCGAGGGTGGAGAGGCAGCCTTCCTGCGGCTGTTGTTTGATCACGAAGCGGCTGGGGGCCGAGGGCGTGAACATGATGCGCGGGAGGCGTTGCAGCCTCGGGCTGAGCTTGAGCATCTTGCGCGCGCAGCTCCAGGTGGCGTCGAGGAGGATGACGAGGAGTTGGCGGTTCCCGAGCTCGGGCAGGGTGGCTCCGGGTGTGGAGAGGTTGACGGCGTCGGGGCCGGGGTAGACGAGCACCGGGAAATAGCGGGGATCGTGGAGGAGGTCGCGGACGGCGGGGTGCTCGTCGAAGGCGATGCCCATCTGGATCTCGCTGTTGGCGAGGCAGAGGTGGGTGAGGCGGCCGGTGGCGGCTTTCTCCTGCTTAAACTCCTTCGGGTGCATGAGGAAGACGAACCGGGTGCGCGTGCTCATCGGCTGGATGGTGTCGCACCAGCAGAGGTGTTTTGGCCAGAAGCAGCGGTAGCAGGTTTCGCGGCTCATGCGGGGAGCTTACTGGCGGCGCCCGAGCACATAGGTGGCGCGGCAATCACGGGCGGTGATCTCGTCGATGACCTGAAAGGTGGCCGGGTCGGCGCCGGGGATGGGCTCGACACCGTAAAAGGCTTCGCGGCGGTCTTTCGCGTAGTGCGAGTTGAGAACCTGGAGTGTGGCGTAGTCCGCGTCGACGCGGTACGAGCTGCCGGTGCCGATGTCGGTGTAATAATTTTCGCCGTCGCAGCCCCAGTGGGGGCGGACGATGCGAAACGCCTCGGGGTGGGCGACGCGCACGGGGGAGCGCCCGAAATAGATTTCGCGCGCATCGCGGGCCCACAGGAGGCTGGCGTCGAGGAGGCTGAAGGTGTGCGGGTCGGCACCTTCGATCACGGTGTTTTGGAGAAACACATGATCCGCGTCGCGCCCGTAAACGGAGCCCAGGACTGCGAAGCTGGCCGGGTCGGCCTGGTCGATCACGTGGCCGTCGAAATACACGCGGTCATTGTCGCGCGCGTAGTGTTTGTCGAGGGCCTTGAAGGAGGCTCGGTCGGCGCCGAAAACTGCGTAACTGAAGTAGCCCTCGGCTTGGTTCCAGCCGAGGAACTGGACGCCATCCTCGGTCCGCCGGTAGCCGCCGCCGCATCCGGAGAGGAGGGTGGCGAGGAGGGCGAACCAGAGGGCGTGTTTCATGATGGAGGCGCGGAGGGGGCGGAGGTTGGCGCTTTCGGGGGAATGTCGGCGAGCATTTCTTGGAGCATGCGCAGGAGGGCGTCGCCGGGGTAGGGTTTGGCGAGGTAGCGCCAGTGGCTGGGGAGGGGGGAGGAGTCCATCAGCTGGGCGGAGTAGCCGGAGCACAGGACGATGGGGAGCATGGGATGGGTGTGCTGGATGATCCGGGCGGCCTCCCATCCGGAGAGCCCGGGCATGACGATGTCGAGCAGGGCGGCGTCGATGCGCGGGTTGGCGCGGATGATGTCGACGGCGGTCTGGCCGTCGGCGGCCTCGATGATCTCGTAGCCGAAGCGGCGCAGCTGGGCGGCGGTGGTGAGGCGGACGTTGGAGTCGTCTTCGGCAAGGAGTAGGGTGCGGTGGTGTGCGGGGAGGAGCGGGGCGTGGCCGTGTGCGGTGTGGTGGGGTTCGTCGGAGGGTTTTTCGGTGGCGGGCAGGTAAACGCGGAAGGTGGTGCCGTGGCCGGGCTCGCTGTACACGTTGATCATGCCGAGGTGCTGCTGGATGACGCCTTGGACGACCGCCAGGCCGAGGCCGGTGCCGTGGCCCTGGCCCTTGGTCGTGAAGAACGGTTCGAAGATGCGTTGGAGCGTGGTGGGCGACATGCCGGTGCCGGTGTCGGAGACGGCGAGGACGACAAAATCTCCGGCCCGGATCCATGGGCGCGCGCGAGAGTCGGAGTCGGTAAAAGTGGCCGTGGAGAGCTCGAGGATGAGTTTGCCTCCGTCTGGCATGGCGTCGCGCGCGTTGATGCAGAGGTTGAGGATGACCTGGTCGATCTGGTTGGAGTCGGCCATGACCCAGAGCGGTGTCTCCGGTTCGACGTAGGACACGTTGATATTCTCGCCGATGAGACGGCGGACCATCTTGAGGAGGCTGGAGACGAGCGCGCCCATGTTGACCTGGCAGATCTCCAGTTTCTGGCGACGCCCGAAGGCGAGGAGCTGGCGGGTGAGGTCGGCGGCGCGGTTGACGGCTTCGTCGGTCTGCTTCTCGAAGTCGGCGCGCTCCTTCTCGGTGGATTCGGGGTCGCGGGCGAGCTGGAGGCTGCCGCGGATGATCTGGAGGATGTTGTTGAAGTCGTGGGCG
>MWDT01000151.1 GCA_002070825.1 Verrucomicrobia bacterium ADurb.Bin122 | reverse complement strand
TGCCGCCGGCCGCTTCGTCGTCCGCTCTCCGTGGGGCAATTGGATCAACTACGACCTCGCCAAGGCCGCCGCCGGTCCGCTCCCCGATCCACTCCGCCTCGCCGACGGCGCCCCGGTGCCGGATGCCGCCACGTGGTGGAGCCGGCGCCGGCCGGAGCTCGCCGAGCTCTTCGCCCGCGAACTGTACGGGCGCATCCCCGCCGAGACGCCGAAGGTCACCTTCGAGGTCGTTTCCAGCGAAACCTCCGCCGACGGCAAAGTATGCACCCGCAAAATCGTCGGCTGGATCGACAACTCCCTGCACCCGGCGGCCACGCCCGCGATCGTCCTCAAACTCCACCTACCGGCCGGCGCCGCCGGGCCCGTCCCCGTGATGGTTTCGATCGGCGATTTCCAACTGCCTCCCGGCTTTCCCAAGCCCCCCGGTCCATCCGCGCAGGAGCTCGTGCTCGCCCGTGGGTGGGGTTACGCCACCTACGACCCCTATCTCGTCCAGGCCGACAACGGCGCCGGTCTCACGGAAGGCATCATCGGTCTCGTGAACCAAGGTCGTCCGCGCGCGCCCGAGCAGTGGGGCGCGCTTGCTGCGTGGTCGTGGGGGCTGAGCCGCGTGCTCGACTACCTCGAAACCGATCCGGCGGTCGACGCCCACCGCCTCGCGGTCGAAGGCCATTCCCGCTTCGGCAAGACTGCGCTGCTCGCCGCGGCGCTCGATCCTCGCTGGGCGGCCGCCTACGCCAGCTGTTCCGGCGAGGGCGGCGCGAAGCTCCATCGCCACGATTTCGGCGAGTCGGTCGACATCGTGGCCTGGGGCGGCGAATACCACTGGATGGCGGGCAACTTCCTCAAGTACGCCGGCGCATGGGATCGTCTGCCGGTCGACCAGCACGAGCTCATCGCCCTCGTCGCCCCGCGCCCGCTCCTCGTCACGGGCGGCACGGAGGATCTCTGGCCCGACCCCGTCGGCATGTTCGAGGCCTGCGTCGCTGCCGGCCCCGTTTACCGTCTGCTTGGCGCGGGCGATCTCGGCACGGCGGACATGCCCGCGCCCGACACGCTGGTCACCGACGGCGCGCTGGCCTATCGGCTGCACACGGGAGGCCACACCGATCTGCCCGACTGGCCCGCGTTTCTCGACTTCGCCGCGCGTCACTTCTCGGCGAAGCCCTGACGCGTCTCCGGTTGCCGCGCACCGGCGTTGCGGCTCACGCCGTGCCCAGCCGGATCTCGAACGCGCAGCGCGCGCCGCCCTGCAGCGCCGATTCCTTCAACTCGCATCCGACGGCACGTTGCGTGACCACCGTGAACATCTGCCGGATCGATCCGACCGAGCATGCGCACGCCGCAGGTGGGACCGTGCTCTTGCTCATCAGCGGGCAGTGGCAATCGCCGCCAGCTCCACCGAAGGTCAGTCGCACGACGCCGGTTTCTTTTTGGTGCTCCACCGTCGCGCCCCAGCGCTTGCGGACCTCGGCCAGAAAACCGTCGAGATCGCCGGCGAACTTCGCCGCAAAGCCGCTTCCTCCGCAAAATTGCCCCACCTCTTCGATGATGGCGCGAAACGTCGCCGGATCGACCTTCTCGGCCACCGTGCTGACGAGTTTCCCGTAGCGTTGTTTTGCGAAATTGATCCGCCAGTCCTCCGGGGGAGGCGTGGGGGCGGCAGGTGCCGGGTCATCGGCGGCGAGGACACGGGCGACGGCGCACGAGCACAGCCCGGCGGCGCAGGCGTTTTTAAGGAAATCGCGACGTTGCATGATGTGGAAGCTTCGGGGGAGGGGAGGTTGCGGTGATCATCAATGAAACCCCGCCGCGCGCGTCAGCCCTTCATGATCCCAGCTCGTTGCGCTCCCGGCTGGGCGAATCGTGCGCGTTGTTGGGTGTCCACCGAGCCAGTGGATGGGCCATCGGACCGGTGCGGCGTCCGGAGGCGATGGACGGCTATTTCTTTCGCGCGCTTGATCTTGGTTGCGCGAGGGGGGCGTGTTGGCGGCGGGGCCTGCGATGAAAAAATGGATTTGTTAAAAAAGGAGCGTTGACACTGGCCTTTTCCGTGCCTGTTTCGTGCCTCTCTTTTCTACCGTTGCCCGGTAGCTCAGTGGCAGAGCAGGTGACTGTTAATCACTTGGTCGCTGGTTCGATCCCAGCCCGGGCAGCCATTTCATCGATCTGGCAGGAAGTGACATTGCACGCCGGAGGATGAATTTTCTGGGAGAGCACCCACTCAAGATTCCGGCCTGCCTGTGCCCTGCGCCAAACGTCCGCGTCCGGATCATGTGTGCGACGCCGCGGACCGCCCCAAGCGCGCGCTTGCCTCAGGTCGGCGGATGGGTTGTCTAGGCCGTTTTATTTCCCATGGCCGAGATCTCAAAGAGCTACGAACCGCGTGACGTCGAAAAGAAGTGGTATGCCGCCTGGCAGCAGGGCGAGTGCTTTGCCGGGCGCGTCGATCCGGCGCGCAAGCCGTACAGCATCGTCATCCCGCCGCCCAATGTCACCGGCGTGCTCACGATGGGCCACGTGCTCAACAACTCCTTGCAGGATATTTTGATCCGCCGCGCCCGCCTCGAAGGGTTTTCCGCCCTCTGGGTGCCCGGCACCGACCACGCGGGCATCGCCACGCAGACCGTCGTCGAGCGCCAGTTGCGCAAGGAAAAGATCCACCGCCGCGACCTCGGCCGCGAGAAGTTCCTGGAGAAGGTCTGGGACTGGCGCCACGAGAAGGGCAACATCATCCTCGAGCAGCTCCGCCGCCTCGGAGCCTCGTGCGACTGGTCGCGCACGCAGTTCACGATGGACGAGCACTACTCGAAGGCCGTGCTCACCGTCTTCACCGAGCTGTTCAAGCGCGGCTACATCTACCGCGGCAAACGCATGGTCAACTGGTGCCCGGTCTCGCTCACCGCGCTCTCCGACGAAGAGGTGATCATGAAGCCGAGCAGCAGCACGCTCTACCACGTGCGCTACGAGCTCGTGGACCAGCCCGGCCGCTTCATCGAGGTCAAGACCACCCGCCCCGAGACCATCCCCGGCGACGTCGCCCTCGCCGTGCATCCCGACGATCCGCGCTACGCCGACGTGATCGGCAAGAAGGTCTGGCGCCCGCTCAACCGCGCGCAGATCCCGATCGTGGCCGACAAGGCCGTGGACAAGGAGTTTGGCTCCGGCGCCCTCAAGATCACTCCGGCGCACGACAAGGTGGACTTCGAGGTGGGCCAGCGCCACAAGCTGCCCGCCATCGACGTGCTCCACGCCGACGGCACGCTCAACGAGCTCGCCGGCCCCGAGCTCGCCGGGCTCGACCGCTTCGCCGGCCGCAAGAAATCCGCCGAGCTGCTCAAGGCCAGCGGCGCCCTCCTCGGCGAGGAGACCTACGCCAACAACGTCGGCTACTCCGAGCGCGCCGATGTGCCCATCGAGCCGCGCCTCACGTGGCAATGGTGGCTGCGTTACCCGAAGATCGAGGAGGCCAAGGCCGCCGTGCGCGACGGCCACATCAAGTTCCACCCCGAGCGCTGGTCCAAGGTTTACCTGCACTGGCTCGAAAACATCCAGGACTGGTGCATCAGCCGCCAGCTCTGGTGGGGCCACCGCATCCCCGTCTGGTACCGCAAGGGCATCGACCGCGAGAAACTCACCGAGGCCGACCTCAACGACCCGACGAAGGTCCACGTCTCCCTCGAAGGCCCGGCCGACAAGGACAACTGGGAGCAGGAGGAGGACGTGCTCGACACGTGGGCATCCTCGTGGCTGTGGCCGTTTGCCACCATGGGCTGGCCCGAGGCCGACAAGCAGCAGGCTGCCGGCATCGATTATTTCTATCCGACGAGCACGCTCGTGACCGGCCCGGACATCATCTTCTTCTGGGTCGCGCGCATGATCATGGCCGGCCTCGAATTCATGCGCCCCGGCGCGCCGCTCGAGCAGCGGATTCCGTTCAACAACGTCTATTTCACCGGCATCATCCGCGACCAGCAGGGCCGCAAGATGTCGAAGTCGCTGGGCAACTCGCCCGACCCGCTCGACCTGATCGACAAGTACGGCGCCGACGGCCTGCGCTTCGGCATCATCTCGATCGCGCCGCAAGGGCAGGACATTCGCTTCCAGGAAGACCGCATCGAGAGCGGGAAAAACTTCTGCAACAAGCTCTGGAACGCCTGCCGCTTCCGCCAGATGAGCGGCCCCTCCGGCGACAACTCCTCGCTCGCCGCCATCCTCGCGCGCCTCGTGCCCGCGCAGTTCGATGCCGACGACCACGCCATCCTCGGCCGCCTGCTCGCCACGACCGGCGAGGTCGAGCGCTGCTTCCGCGAGTTCGAGTTTAGCGCGGCAGTGCAGGCCCTGTACGGATTTTTCTGGAACGATTTCTGCGACTGGTACGTCGAGGTCTCCAAGGCCAAGCTGCAAAACGAGTCCACCAAGCTCAACTGCCTCGCGCTCCAGGATCTCATCCTGCGCCAGACGGTGCTGCTGTTGCACCCGTTCACACCGTTCATCACGGAAGAGCTCTGGCACAACCTCGGCTATGGCGCCGACGGCTCGTACATCCAAAACACGCGCCTCGAAACCGCCGCCGAGCTCACCGCGCAGCTCGCCCAGGCGGGCGTCATGCTCGACCAGGCCGCCATCGACTCCGTCGAGCGCCTCAAGGCCGTCGTCGCCCAGACGCGCGCGCTGAAGGCCGAGCACAATCTCGCCAGCCGCCGCGACGTGAAACTCTTCGCCACCGCCAGCGACGCCGACTGGGCGATCCTCTCGGCCAACCTCGCGAAGATCCTGCGCCTGTGCGCCGCCGCCGAGTTTACCCGCCGCGACTCCGTCGAAGGCGCCCCGGCCGCCGTCACGCCGCTCGGCACGATCTACCTCGATCTGGCCAGCACGGTCGATGCCGGTGCCGAGAAGATCCGGCTCACGAAGGAGCTGGAGAAACTCGCGCAACACATCGCCGGCACCGAGGCCCGCCTGTCCAACCCGACGTTTGTCGGCAAGGCCCCGCCGGCAGTGATCGAAGGCGCGAAGAAGCAGCTCGCCGAACTCCAAGCCAAGCGCACGGAGCTCAGCCGCCTGCTCGCCGCCCTCGGCTAACGCCGCCGCGAGACGCATCCCGTTTCACCCAATCAAAAGCGCGACCGAAACCGGTCGCGCTTTTTTGTGCGACGAGGGTGTGGATGCCCATGCCCGCAGAGGAGTGGGACTGGAATGTGTCTTTTGCCACAGCCTCCTTCTGCGGGGTGCGGTTTTGTCCACGAATCGGCACGAATGTGCACGAATAGGGCGGCTCGCCGGTGCGGGCACGCTGTTTAGTTCGGACGGCATCCGTGTAGCGGAACGCGTGAGCGTTTCGCCCGGAAGACGTGGGGCAGGGGGGGCTCAGAGGCTTTGGAAAACAGTGGTTTACAAAGTCATTTCTGACCTGTCCCTACTGCGCCTACTGCGGCCCTACTGCGGCCTTAGGCGGAAGGCCTGAGGGGCGTAGCAGGGACGGCTGAAAATGGAGGCTTCCAAATCCGCCGCCGCGTGGTTCTGAGGTGGCCCCCGAAAGTTGGACAGCGGGGATGGTTAAGAGCAGAACCACGAACGATCCCGCGTCATGTCCAAGAAACGTCGTACATTCAGTCCCGAGTTCAAAGCCCAGGTCGGGCTTGAGGCCCTCAAGGGCGTCGAGCCGGTCCACGTGATCGCCGCCCGGCACAAGGTGCATCCGGTGCAGGTGAGCCAGTGGAAGAAGGAGGTGTCGGAGCGACTGCCCGAGGTGTTCGGGCAGAAGGCGGACCGCGATGCCACCGAGGCGATCCTGCGGGAGAAGGAGCTGTTCGAGGAGATCGGACGGCTGAAGATGGAACTCGAGTGGCTCAAAAAAAAAGTTGGCCCGCTTGGGGAGTGAGGAGCGCCGCAACATGATCGAGCCGAAACATCCCAAACT
>MWDT01000150.1 GCA_002070825.1 Verrucomicrobia bacterium ADurb.Bin122 | reverse complement strand
CCTGCTCCTGCGCTCCACCGACCGCGGCGCCACGTGGCAGCCCGCCGAGTCGCCCTACGAAAGCTCCTTCTACGGTCTGCTCGCGCTCGGCGAAGGCCGGCTGCTCGCCGTCGGACTGCGCGGCCGCATCGTGGCCAGCGACGACTCCGGCCAGACCTGGCAACCGGTCGCCAACACGGCCACCGCGCTGCTCGCCACCGCCGCGCGTCTGCCCGACGGCACGCTCGTGTTCGCCGGTCAGGCCCGCGCGTTTCTCGTGAGCCGCGACGGCGGCCAGACTTTTTCGCCCTGGTCGCCCGACCTGACGACCGCCGTCTCGAAGATCCTCGTCGCACCGGATGGCACGCTGCTCGCCTTCGGTGAAGCCGGCGTCACCCGCCTGCCCGCGCCCTAATTTTTTCCGCTCCGCCATGCCTGCCCTGCTCGAACGTTTTGCCAACTGGGTTTTCCGCCGCCGCCTGGCGCTGGTGCTGGTCTTCCTGCTCCTGACCGGAGTGATGACATGGTTTGCGACGCGTGTGCGCGTCGACGCCAGCTTCAACAAATCGCTGCCCACCGAGCACCCGTACATCCAGGTTTTCACGAAGTATCAGGGCGAGTTTGGCGGGGCCAACCGCGTGCTCATCGCGCTCATGGCGCGCGACGGCGACATCTTCAACGCTCCCTTCTTCGCCACGCTCAAGCACACCACCGACGAGGTGTTCTTCCTGCCCGGTGTCGATCGCGCGCAGGTGCAGTCGCTCTACACACCCAACGTCCGCTTCGTCGAAGTGGTCGAGGACGGACTGGCCGGCGGCAACGTCATCCCGGCCAGTTTCGAGCCGACGCCCGAGGGCTTCGCCAAGGTCCGCGAAAACGTCATCAAGTCCGGCAAGATCGGCATGCTCGTCGCCAACGATTTCAGCGGTGCGATGATCAGTGCGCAGTTGCTGGAGGTCGATCCCTCCACCGGCGCCAAGCTCGACTACCTGCGCGTGGCCGGCGCGCTGGAGTCGATGCGCCAGCGCATCGAGCGCGAGAGCGGCGGCGCCGTGCAGGTGCACATCATCGGTTTCGCAAAAGTCATGGGCGACGTCGGCACCGGCGCACGCGGCGTGCTGCTGCTTTTCGGTGTCTCGATTCTGGTGACGGCGCTGCTGGTCTGGTCGTACGCCGGGCGCTGGAAACTCGCCGCGATGCCCATCGCCTGCTCGCTGGTGGCCGTCGTCTGGCAGATCGGCTCGCTCTCGGCGCTCGGCTACGGCGTCGATCCGCTCTCGCTGCTCGTCCCGTTCCTCGTGTTTGCCATCGGCGTGAGCCACGGCGTGCAGATGGTGCGCGCGTTTCGATCGGAGATGATGACGGGCGCCGAGGAGCGCGAGGCGGGCCGCAAGGCGTTTCTCCAACTGCTGGTGCCCGGCGGCGTCGCGCTGCTGGCCGACACCGTCGGATTCCTCACGATCCTCGTCATCAAGATCCAGTCGATCCGCGAGCTCGCGATCTCGGCGAGCCTGGGCGTGGGCGTGATCATCATCACCAATCTTTTCCTGCTGCCGATTCTGCTGTCGTTCCTGCACCTGCCGGAGTCGTACCACGTGTGGGTGCGCACGCGCCAGGGCCGGACCAACCGTTTCTGGGCGCGCCTCGCCTCGGAGATGAAGCCGGTGCCCTCGCTGCTGATCATCGCCGTGTGCCTCGGCCTCGGCGTCTGGGGCTGGGCCAAGTCGCAACAGGTGCAGATCGGCGACATCCACGCCGGCGTGCCCGAGCTCTGGCCGGAGTCGCGCTACAATCGCGACACGCGCACGATCACCTCGAAGTTCAGCATCGGCGTCGACCAGCTCTCCGTGATCGTGGAAACGGTGCCCAACGGCTGCGTCGACCACGAAGTCGTCACGCTGATGGACCAGCTCGACGGCCACCTGCGCGCCGTGCCGGGCGTGCAATCGGTGATGTCGATCGCCGCCGCCGCCAAGATCGTCAACGCGGGCTGGAACGAAGGCTCGTTGAAATGGCGCATCCTCCCGCGCCACCCGCAGGCGCTCGCGCAGGCCGTCTCGCCCATCGAGACCGCCACGGGGTTGCTCAATCCCGACGGCAGCGTGCTGCCCGTGATCGTGTTTCTCGCCGACCACAAGGCCGACACGCTGCGCCGTGTGACGGCCGCCGTCGAGGAGTTCGCCGCCGCGCATCCTTCGGACAAGGTGAAGCTGCGCCTCGCGGGCGGAAACGCCGGCGTGATGGCGGCGACCAACGAGGTCGTCGAGGCCGCGCAGTTTCCCATCGTCGTGTGGGTGTTTGGCGCGGTGATCGCGCTGTGCCTGGTGACGTTCCGCTCGGTGCGCGCCACGCTGTGCATCGTGCTGCCGCTGCTCATCGTGAGCTACCTCGGCTACGCGCTCATGGTTTATCTGAAGATCGGCTTAAAAACCTCGACGCTGCCCGTCGTCGCGCTCGGCGTGGGCATCGGCGTGGACTACGGCATCTACCTTTTCGCCCGGCTGCAAAACGCACTGCGCCGCGGCGAGTATTTCGAAGACGCGATGTACGCGGCGTTTCAGGAGACTGGCAGCGCCATCCTCTTCACCGGCCTCACGCTGGCCATCGGCGTGAGCCTGTGGTACTTCTCGGCGCTGAAATTCCAGGCCGACATGGGCGTGCTGCTCACATTCATGTTCCTCGTCAACATGCTCGGCGCGCTGCTCCTGCTGCCGGCGATGGCCCGCTGGCTCTACCGGCACCACACGCGAAAGGGCTGAGCCACCGGGGCCGATCTCGGCCCCCCCTTGCGAAGCCCGCACCTCGCGTTAACCTCCGTAAAGGAGGTGCGGCATGATTGAATATCACATCGATATACGCGCTCAGATCGTCCACTGCCGGGTGAGCGGCATGGTCAATCCGCTGGCCCTCTCCAACTACTTCGAGCGGCTCACCCACGACCCGGATTTTCATCCCAGGCTCGACACGCTCGTCGATATCTCGGACGCCAGTGCGTTGAAAAACGCCGCTCACCGCAAACTGCTGGCAGGACTTTTGCACATGTGGAGCGAGTACCGAAGCGGCTCGAAGTGGGCGATGGTCTGGCCCGACCCGTCATCGAGTACGCTTGCAGAGGAAATTGCTCGAAAACAGGGATTTCAGGCAATCGCGTTGCGCTGCTTCACCGATCGGGCCGAGGCGCTTGCCTGGCTCCGCCCGGGCTCGCCGTAAACGCCATCCGGCCACCTCCATCGAGGGGGCGAATCCGGGCCATTCGGCGCGTAAATACTACCGTTAGCACAAGCTTGGCGTGGCCCTTGCGAAAAGTAAAAGCCACACACGATGCCGTTCCGGCCGGAGCTCTTTTGTTTGTCCCGGCGACGTCTTTATACTCTCACAAAACCATGGCACGTCAGCCACTCGTCACTCACATCTACACGGCGGATCCATCCGCTCACGTCTTCGAGGGAAAGCTCTTCATCTACCCTTCCCACGACCTGAATCTGGAGGTGGAAGATAACGATCTGGGCGACCAGTACCGGATGACCGATTATCACATCCTGTCGCAAGAGACGCCCGACAGCCCGGCCACCGATCACGGCGAAGCCCTCCATGTGAGCCAGGTGCCTTGGGCATCCAAGCAGATGTGGGCGCCCGACGCCGCCTACGCCAACAACCGCTACTACCTCTATTTTCCGGCCCGCGACAAGGAAGGCATCTTCCGCATCGGCGTCGCCACAGGCACCCGCCCGGAAGGTCCCTTCAAGGCCGAGCCCGAGCCCATCAAGGGCAGCTTCAGCATCGATCCGTGCGTCTTCCGCGACGACGACGGCCAGTTCTACATGTACTTCGGCGGCCTCTGGGGTGGCCAACTCCAGTGCTGGCCCACCGGCAAGTTCATCGCCGATGCCGAGACGCCGCCCGTCGACCAGAAGGCGCTTTGCCCAAAGGTCGCCAAGCTCACCGGCGACATGCTCCAGTTTGCCACGACGCCCCAGGATGCCGTGATCGTTGACGAAAACGGCGCGCCCCTGAAATCCGGCGACACGAGCCGCCGCTACTTCGAGGGCCCCTGGATGCACAAGTACAAGGATACCTATTATTTCTCGTACTCCACCGGCGACACCCACCTGCTCTGCTACGCGACCGGCAAGAGCCCGATGGGCCCCTTCACCTTCCGCGGTTCCTTCCTGCCGCCCGTCCTCGGCTGGACCACGCACCACTCGATCGTCGAGTTCAAGGGCCGCTGGTTCCTCTACTACCACGACTCCACGCTCTCCGGCGGCGTCAGCCACCGTCGCTGCGTGAAGGTCCAGGAACTCTTCTACGAGGCCGATGGCTCCATCCGCCCGATGACGCCCTGACCGGCGCCTTCGCCTCTTTCGAGCGACAAAAAAAGCCCCCGATGCACTCGGGGGCTTTTTCATGAACGGGTAACTCGCTTACCAGAAGATGACGTAGAGCACGAGGGTCAGCGCAACGACGACCCAGCCGAAGAGCTTGGCCGCCGGGGAGCTTTCCAGCGCAATCTCGTGATTGACGGGGAGCTTCACGGGCTCCTTGAGCGGATTGATCAACGTGAGCACGGCGAGCACCGCAAGCACGACGCCGAAGCAGATGGCCATGCGGTCGAGGAACGCGACGCTTGGCAGCGCGACCTTGAGCGTGCCGTAAAGCGCCGCGTTGATCACAATGCCGAGCCAGCCGAGATAGCGCGGGGCCTTGCTCACCAGGAAGCCGAAGAGGAAGACCGCCAGCACGCCCGGACTGATGAAGCCCTGGAACTCCTGGATGAAGGTGAAAATGCCACCAAACTCGGGCCGTCCCAGGAACGGTGCGATGCCGCACGCGATGCCCACAAACACGAGCATGCTGATGCGGCCCACCCGGACCAGCGTCGCATCCGGCGTGCCCTTCTTCAGCTTCGCGAAAATATCCATCGTGAAGATGGTCGAGGCCGAGTTGAGCATCGAGGCGAGCGAGCTCACGACCGCGCCAAAAAGCGCTGCGAGCACGAACCACGTGACGCCCGGCTTGAGCAGGCGGCGCAGCAGCGTCGGGAACGCCGCGTCGTAATCGTAGCCGATCAAGCGCTGGCCGACCGCCACGCCCTTGGCCGGAGCCGCGGCGACGGCGGCATCGTTGGCCTTGAAAAGGGCCTCGGCTGTCGGCGCGGCGCCCAGCTCGGCAGTGAGTCCAACCTGCGCCGAATTGTGCGCGACGAGCTTGCTGCAAAGCTCGGGATTGAGCGCCGCAAAGTTCTGCGTGAACGGGAACACCTTGGCCGCCCCGGAGGAAAACTCGGCGATCACCACCTCGTTTTTCTTCGCGCCCTCATTGCGCAGGTCATTGCTGTAAAGGTTGAAGGCCAGGATGCCGGGGATCACCACGACAAACGGAATGAGCAGCTTGAGAAACGCGGCAAACACGATGCCGAGCTGGCCCTCGGCCAGCGATTTTGAGGCGAGCGTGCGCTGCATGATGTACTGGTTGAGACCCCAGTAGAAAAAGTTGGGAATCCAAAGGCCGACGATCAGCGCCGACCACGGAATCGCGGAATCGGAAAGCGGGCGCACCATGTGGAGCTTGCCTCCGACGCCATTGGCGCCTTCGACCGCGGGACCCGCATTGAGCAGACTGAACCGCTCCCACGCTCCCGCACTCGAGATCTGATCGACCGTCGCATTTGAGGTCGCGACTTTCGTCCCGATGAGGTCGATCGCCGGCACTTGGCCAAGTTCCTTCATCGCGAGATAGAGCACCACGCCACCACCGACGATCAGTGCGGCGCCCCAGATCAGATCCGTCCAGGCGCAGGCTTTCAAACCGCCGACGTACACATAAACCGCAGCGCACAGACCGATGATCCACGACGCCACCGTGATGTTGCCCAGATCAAGCCCCAGGACCGTCGTTCCTTGGAAGAACACGGTGATGACCTTGGCGCCGGAGTAGATCACGGACGCCGTCGG
>MWDT01000149.1 GCA_002070825.1 Verrucomicrobia bacterium ADurb.Bin122 | reverse complement strand
GGCCTCGGTCACCGGGCCATCGATCGCGACCGCCGCCGCGCACAGCTTTTGCTGGAACTGGGCACAAATATGGCATTTGGCCATCGAACTTTCGCGTTCGGAACATGCAGGGGCCAACTCCGCAAAACCGCTCGGGAGATGCACCGTTCCCAAGGGCGACGTCAGGCGCAACGGCAGACCGGCGACCTCCCGGAAGCTCACCACCAGGCGCACCAAGTCACTGTTTTGCCATAATTGTTCGCTATGTTTCTCTCGGATGAGGTCCGACATGCGAACAGGTTAGGCTGAATTCCCTAGTAGTGGCAATCCTTGGACACAGTTTTTGCGCATTAAACCCCAGATATCGCGCAGAAAAGGTATTAGCAAAATGCTATCCTCGTATGACCGTAACTTATCAGGCTGCGCATCCGCGCCGCGCTTCGTCGCGTTTTTTCGAGGAAATCGATCTGTTCGATGCCTCTTTCGTCCTAAAGTTCCATCTCTTCTTGAGATTCAACCACCACGGATTCCCTTGCGCCCCCTGCATACACGTCAGTTTTCTGATATGAAACAAACACGTCACTCAGCCTCCACCAACGGTCACAGCCAACCGGTTGCCAACGGCAACGGCCATGCTGTGGCTCCGGATGCCGCGACCATCAACGCGCTCCTCGCCCGTATCGATGAACTCGAAAGTCGCCTCCGGAAACTGGAAGGAGACAGCGCACCTGCCCAAGCCCATGATAAAAACGGGAAAAAGGAGCCCAACAACATCCCAGTCGTGATCATCTCCGCGGTGGTCGCCTCCGTCCTTCAAAAACCTCATCGCATCCATTCCATCGACCCGCAAATGGCGAGTCCCTGGGCCCTTCACGGCCGCATGCAGTTGCAGCAGCTCCACCAAGCGCGCATCTGACCGGCCGTCAGACCAAGACACCACACCAAAGAACCAAAGGGCGATCCAACCGGATCGCCCTTTGTCTTGCCCGCTTACAAAGCACCCTCGTCCGCCGGCTCAGGCTTCTCCGGCGCCGTCGGCCGACCCGTTCGGATCACCAGAAAACCAAAGAGCGCCAGCCCAGCGCAAACCGCGACAAACCAGTCGCCGTGGCGCACATAAAAGCTCTGCTGCGTCGTCCAGCGAATATCCCGGTAAACGCTCAGCGTCTCGGTGCCGCGGAAATAAATCGAGCCCGTGCGGTCCTTGAGCACGGCGCGCACATTGCCAAACTCGTCGATCCAGCCGCTCCAGCCCCCATTTCCGCAGCGCAACACGGGACGCCGCGTCTCGACCGCCCGCAATACGCTGTGGGCCGCGTGCTGGTAAGCCGCGCCGCCTTCGCCAAACCAGGCGTTGTTGGTCACCACCACAAGGAGCTCGGCGCCCATGCGCACCCCATTGGCGGCGAGTTTGGGAAACGTGTCCTCGTAGCAAACGAGCGGCGACACCGGCACGCTGTGCCCGCGCAACCGCAGCATGAGCGGCGGCATGTCCTTGCCCGCGTCGATATCCTCACCAATCGGCTGCAAGTGGCGCAGCCAGCCCAACGCCCAGGGAAACGGCAGGTATTCGCCAAAAGGTACGAGGTGTTGTTTATAGTATGCGGTGGACTGGACGCCCGTCTTGGGGTCAACGAGGAACACCCCATTGTAGATCGCCTCATCGGGCTGGTTCGCATTTTCGAAGGCCAGCGAGCCCAGCAACAACGGCACTTTGGCGCGCTGGCCAACGCCCTCGATCCACTCGCGCGTCTCGGGATCGCCCTGCACGGCCAGCGGCGTGGTGGCCTCGGGCCACAGGATCACATCCGGGCGGCTCAGCGCGGCTTCCTGGGTGATTCTTTCCAACGTGGCCACGATCTCCTGCGCAAAGGCCGGATCCCATTTCTGCATCTGCGGCACATAGGGCTGCACCAGCGCCACACGCCCGAGCGGCACCGCAAACTGCCCGCGGTTAAACGTCTCCTGCACATGCACCGTCACGCAGACGATCAGCAGGAACATGCACGCAAAAAACTCCTGGCTGCGACGCCGCAGCCCGCGCTGCCCCTCGCACAAAAGCCGGTGCGCATAGGCCGCAAAACCGAGGTTCATCGCCACTAGCACAAAAGAGACGCCCCAAGCTCCCGTGTACGCCGCGATCTGCAGGATGCTCACGCGTTGCCATTGGCTCGCCGCCATCGGCAGCCAGGGGAATCCGCTCAACAACCACGTCCGCGTCCACTCGATCAAAATCCAAGCGCCGGCCAGTCCGAACACGCCCACGATGCGCTCAAGCGCCCCGCGGCCGAGCAGTCTCGGCATCAACCACCACGCCGCCAAGTACCACGAGCCCACCCACACGCCGACGACCGGCCCGAGCAGCCCCAACCCCAGCCACGACACATGGTGCAACCAGCCGAGGATGATCGTCCACGCCACCGCGTTGGCGCCGAGCATCGTCCACGCGTAGCGCTTGAACGCCGGGCGCCGGTAGGCCCAAAACACACCCGGAGCCAGGCACACGTAGGCGAACTCAGGCACGCTGAAAGGGGGAAACGCGAGCACAGTCAGCACGACCGTCAACACGGCCACCGCCGCAGTGCTCAAGAGCGTCATGTGCTTTTGCCACCAGGGAGGAGGCACATCGTAGGGATCTCGTTCGGCAGGCGTGGAGGACATGGGGATGAAGCCCGCACCTTGCACGAGCCCCAAAGCACCAGACAACGCTTTATTGCCAGAGCCCCGCCACTACGCACCATCACCCACGCGTGGCCTTTCAGCTCAACTCCGCCACGGCCCGGCCGACTGTTGTATTGCCCCACACTACCCATGGCCCTCCTCCGGTCATTCGCCCTACATGACCTGCGTCGCATTGTCTGCGCTGCCCTCCTGCTGGCAGCCCTCCTCGGTCGATCTGCCATACCTGTGTGTGCACAGATCCCATCGGCGCCGACCGACCTGCGCGAAGTCGGCGTGCCCGCCTTTGTTGTGATGGGAGCGGAGGCACTCGGGTTAAGCTCACCGCCGACCGACATCCAACTCCTGCCAGACGGACGCGTGCTCATCGTTGCCCAACGCGAGATCTGCTTCGGCGACGGCTCTCATTGGGAAACGTACCGCCGCATCTCCACCGACCGCCACCACATCAGTGCCAAGGTCGCCGTCGATTCCGACGGCCGCATCTACACCGGGATCGAAGACAGCGTCACCCACCTTGAGATCGATGGCGACGCCCGCTGGCGCTACGCCGACGCCAGGACTCCGCTGCCTGTCACCGGGGGCGCCCCCACCAATGTCGCCCTTTTCGGAGACACCTGGCTTTGGTACGGCAGCGGCGGCGTCCTGCTCTCATGGCACCCCGGCCAGGAGCCCCGCGTGCTCTCCCACAACGCCAACCCGGAGGCGATCCTCCAGCTCGGTCCCGACTTCTTCTTCTCAGAATTCTCATCTGGCCAACTCCTGCGCATCGACCTTGGCGCCGGCACGATCACCCGACTCTCCGATACAGGTGCCGACCTGGCCCACGCGCTCACCTGCGGTGCTCCCTTTGCCCCCGGCCTGCTCTTGGTCGGGACGACCGCCTCCGGGCTCCAGCTCTTCGACGGAAAAACGCTCCGGCCATTCCCCAGCATCAGCTCGCTCGATGGGCGCCAGCGCATCCTGGATCTGAGCGCCGTCGGCCACGACCTCTTCGCAGCGGCCGTCGATAACGTCGGCATCGTCATCTTCGATCGCCAGGGCCGCCTCGTCCAACAGCTCGACAAAGCCCTCGACCACCGCCTCGCCCGCCCCGGCCACCTGCTCTATTCTCCAGACGGCGTCCTCTGGGCCCTGCTCAACGATGGCATCGCGCGCATCGAGTTCCCGTCTCCGTTTTCCAACTTCTCCCCGCTCGTCCCCACCGCCCTCACCTACGCTCAGCTCGTCCGCCACCAAGGCGCCCTCTGGATCATGAGCGACAGCCACATCCTCCGCGCCAAATACGATGCCGACGGACGCCTGGCGGAGTTCGACGACGTCACGCCCCCCGGCAGCAAACCGTATCACATGGGCGACATCGGCGGCCGCCTCTTCTACTCAGAACACGACGGCATCCGCGAATACACCGGCACGGAATGGCGCCCCGTCGCCAACGGCATCGTCAACGCACGCCTCGGCAACATCCCACCCACCCCCGAAGGCTGGTTCTACACCGCACGCGACGAAATCGGATGGATGCGCCCCAGCGAAAACGGCCTCGATATACGCCGCATCCCAGCGCCCGGACTCAGTGATGTTTACAACCTCGTCGTCGACCAAGCCGGCGACATCTGGTGCGAACTCGGCACCAACCAGCTCGCCCGCATCCGCCGCCACGCCCACGCCGCCCCCGAAATCCGCATCTACGGGCCCGACGACGGCCTCATCGGCGGCTGGCCCCAAATATTCGTCATCGACGGCGTCGCCCGCATCAATCTCCCCAACCATATATTCCGACACGACCCCGCCACCGATCGCTTCGTCGACGACCACGCCTTCACCCGTGATTATCCGATCTCCCTCGGCAGCCTCGGCCGCCCCACCAAAGACGCCCGAGGCCGCATCTGGATCAGCTCCGGCGGCACCCTCCGCACGATCGACACCACCCAGCCCCTCCAGGCGCGCCAGCCCATCGACATGGTGCAAGGCTTCGCCCCCTACGACTTCATCACCGAAGGCAACGGCACCGTCTGGATGTTGGATCGCAAACGCCTCGTGCGCTACGACCCGACGATGCCCGCTCCTCCGGAGCGGACACTCCGTGCCCTCATCACCTCGGCCCTTCTGCCCAACTCTGGCCAGCACCGGACCAGCCCGGGCGCACGCATCCCCGACCTCGACTACGCCGACAACTCCATCACCCTGCGCTTTGCCGCACCGGCCAACCCCTTTGCCGCCAGCATTTCCTTCGAAGTCCGCCTCGAAGGCCCCGGCCTGCAAAGCCAGCACTGGACCTCCACCGGCACCCTCGCCTCCGCCACCTACAACCGGCTCAAGGAAGGCCGGTACCTGTTCCGCGTGCGCCCGCGCGCCGGCACCCGAGAGGGCCAGGAAGCCACGCTCGCCTTCACGGTCCGCCCGCCCTGGTACCGCACCCGCCTTGCCATCGCCCTCTACATCGGCGGCGGCCTCGGCGCACTCGCCTTGATCATCTGGCTCACCACCTATCTCGAACAACGTGAGAAAAAACGCCTCGGCCACCTCGTCCAGGCCCGCACCGCCGAGCTCCACTCCGCCAACACCCAGCTCTACGAGCAAATCCGCACCACCACGGAACAGGCCACTGCACTCGCCGCCAGCGAAGAACGCTTCCGCCAGCTCAACAACCAGCTCGAACAACGCGTCGTTACGCGCACCGCCGAGCTCGCCTCCGTCAACGCCGAGCTGCTCGCCGCCAAGGAGGCAGCCGAAACCGCCGACCGCGCCAAAAGCGCCTTCCTCGCCAACATGAGCCACGAGATCCGCACCCCGCTCAACGGCGTCATCGGCATGGGGCACCTCCTCCTCGGCACCCCGCTCAACAACGAGCAAAAGGACTTCGTCGACACCCTCCTCTTCAGCGGCGAGACCCTCCTCTCCGTCATCAACGACATCCTCGATTTCTCCAAAATCGAATCCGGCAAACTCGTCCTCGAATCCATCGACTTCGACCTCCACGAGCAACTCGAGCGCACCCTCGAACTCCAATCCGGCGTCGCCAGGAAAAAGAACGTCGAGCTCATCCTCGACTACGCCGACGCCGCCCCTCGCCACGTCCATGGCGACCCCATCCGCATCCGCCAGATCGCGCTCAACCTCCTGGGCAACGCCATTAAGTTCACCGAAAAAGGTGAAGTGATCCTCCGCGTCTGCGCACCCTCGCACGAACCCCCGCATGCCATACGCATCGAAGTCGTCGACTCCGGTATCGGTATCGCCCCCGAAAACCAGAGCGCCCTTTTCCAGCGCTTCGTGCAG
>MWDT01000148.1 GCA_002070825.1 Verrucomicrobia bacterium ADurb.Bin122 | reverse complement strand
CAGCGGTTGTTGCAACTGGTGGCCGACTACCGCACGCACGAGAAGCTGGGCCGCGAGATTTCCGAGGCGCAGGCGTTGATCAAAGACCTGAAGGCCGACGCCGATCTGCGCGAGCTGGCCGCCGTAGAGTTGCCCGAGCTGGAACAGAAACGCGAGGCGCTCGCCAAGACCGTCCTGCTCTCGATGATTCCGCCGGAGCCATCGGACTCGCGCAACACCGTCATGGAAATCCGCGCCGGTACGGGCGGCGAGGAAGCGGCGCTTTTCGCGGCCGAACTGGCCCGCATGTACGGCAAGTACGCCGACGCCCATGGTTGGAAAGTGCAGCCGATGAGCACCAGCGTCAGCGAGCGCGGTGGCTTTAAGGAGACGATTTTTCTCATTACCGGGCAGGATGTTTACCGGCAGTTGAAGTACGAGAGCGGCGTGCATCGCGTGCAACGGGTGCCGACGACCGAGGCCAACGGGCGCATTCACACCTCGACGGTGACCGTGGCGGTGCTCCCGGAGGCGGAGGAGGTCGATGTGCAGATCGACCCGCAGGACCTCGACATCACGGTGCAGCGCGCGAGCGGGCCCGGTGGCCAGGGCGTGAATACGACCGACTCCGCCGTGCGCATCATCCACAAGCCGACCGGCATGATCGTCTTTTGCGCCGACGAGCGTTCGCAGATCAAAAACAAGGCGCGCGCGATGTCGGTGCTGCGTTCGCGTCTGCTCAAGTTGAAGGAGGAGGAGGAGCGCTCGAAGTATGCCGCCACGCGTCGCAGCCAGATCGGCACCGGCGACCGCAGCGAGCGCATCCGCACGTACAGTTTCCCGCAGAATCGGGTGACGGACCACCGCATCGGTCTCACGCTTTATAATCTCCCGCAGATGCTGGAGGGTAAACTCGACGAGGTGCTCGACGCGCTCCAGCGGGCGGATTTCGAGGAGAAACTGGCCGTGTTGACGGGCAAGACCTTCACGCCGGCGCGGGCCTCGACGCAGGACGACGATTGAGCCGTTGAGGGACGCATGAAGATCGAACACGTGGCGCTTTGGACCCGGGACTTGGAGCGGATGCGCGCCTTTTACGTGCAGTATTTCGGTGCCGTCGCCAGCGAGCGTTACCAGAGCCGCACGCATGCGTTTGCCTCGTATTTCCTCACGTTTCCAGACGGCGGCGCCCGGATGGAGTTGATGGAGAAGCCGGGACTCGCGGAGTCGAGCGGTGCTGACGTTGCGACCGGTTACGCGCATCTGGCGATTTCGGTGGGCGACGAAGCGCGCGTGCGTGAGCTCACGGAGCGGCTGCACATCGCGGGCGTGCGGGTGGCTGGCGAACCGCGGCGCACGGGCGACGGTTACTTCGAAAGCGTGGTACTCGACCCCGAGGGAAACCGAATCGAGATCACGGTGTGATCCGGCGGGCGTGCGAATAGTCTGGGCGGAGTGGGGCAGAGCCGTACAAGCTCCGGCCGCTTTCCTCCATGCACACCGTCCTCGATATTTTGCAGAAGACGACCGACTTTTTCTCGGGAAAAGGCGTCGAGAGTGCGCGGCTCAACGCGGAGCTGATCGTGGGGCACGCCCTCGGGCTGAAACGCATGCAGCTCTATTTGCAGTTCGAGCGCTTGTTGACCGAGCCGGAGCTGGAGCGCATCCGCCCGCTCGTGCGCCGGCGTGGGCAACGCGAGCCGCTGGCCTACGTGCTCGGCACGGCGGAGTTTTGCGGGTTGACGCTGAAGGCCGACCGGCGAGCGCTCGTGCCGCGTCCGGAGACGGAGCGGCTGGTGGAGCTGTTGCAGGAGCGGTGCGTGCCGCCGCCGACGCGCGTGTTGGATTTGGGTACGGGCACGGGCTGCATCGCGCTGGCGTTGGCGTCGGCTTGGCCGGGTGCGGAGGTGGTCGCGGTGGATGCGAGCGAGGAGGCGCTGGCGCTCGCCCGCGAGAATGGAGAATCGACCGGGCTGGCCGCGCGCGTGCGGTGGCTGAAGTCAGATTGGTTTTCGGGGCTGCCGGTGGACGCGCGTTTCGATCTCATTGTTTCCAATCCGCCGTACCTGACGGCGGAGGAAACGGCGGCGGCGGAGCCCGAGGTGCGCACGTACGAGCCGGCATCGGCGCTCACGGCGGCGGAGGCCGGGATGGCGGATTTGCGGAAGATCATCGCGGGTGCGCCGCGTTTTCTGGCGCCGGGCGGATGGCTGGCGATGGAGACGGGGATCGCGCAACATGCGGCGCTCTTGGCGGATCTGGCCAGGGCGGGACTGCACGATGGCGAATCCGTGAAGGATCTGGCCGATCGGGATCGTTTTGTGGTGGCGCGTGCGGGCTGAGGGCCGGGCTGGTTCGGCGCTTGTGTTGGCCGGGGTGTTCGTTACCGTCGGCACTCTAGAATGCGCCCGCAAGTCCTACTTATCTTTCTGACGACTTACGAAGAGTCATTGGAGATGCTGCGGGGTATCGCGCACCATGGTCGCTCGCACCAGCCTTGGCAGACGTTTCTCGACGATGAGGCTCGTTCGGTTTCTGAGCCGAGCTGGTTGTTGAGCAAACATTGGGATGGCATCATCAGCCGCCACACGACCCCGGAGATCGTGCGCGTGTGTGCTGAAAAAAGGATCCCACTGGTCGACGTGTCGGATTGCGCCGTGTTTCCCGGCGTCCCGAAGATCCGGCCTGACAACCTCGCGATCGGTCATATGGGGGCAGAGCATTTTCTGGAAAAGGGGTACCGCGAGTTCGCGTTCGCCGGGTTTTCCAATGAGGAGTGGTCATGCACGCGTCGGGATGGGTTTTCCGAGGCGGTCGCCTTGGGCGGCGGGACAAACCATGTTTTTGATGTCGAGTATCCCGGGCAGTTGACGCCGGATTGGGATGAGGAGCAAATCACCTTGCTGGCGGAGTGGATTGCGGATTTGCCGAAACCTGTTGGCCTGATGGCTTGCAATGACATGCGTGCCTTGCAGGTGATCGCTGCGACGCAGATGCTCAACTTGATGGTGCCTGAAATGGTGGCGGTGTTGGGCGCCAATAATGAGACGATTCGCTGTGAGCTGTCGTCTCCGCCGTTGTCGAGCGTGGCGACCAACGCATTTCAGTCGGGCTATCGCGCGGCCGATACGCTTGCGATGGTTTTGGATGGGGGGGCGGTGCCGCATGTGGACGTGCGAATCGATCCCGTAGGCGTGATCGCCCGACACTCGACGGATGCGCTGGCGATCGAGGATAAAAATGTCGTCGCGGCGCTCAGTTATATACGAGAAAATGCGTGCCGTGGGCTGACGGTGACGGAAGTGCTCCATCACGCGGTTGCCACCCGGAGTCAGTTGGAGAAAAAATTCCGACGCTATTTGGGCCGTTCGCCACAGGCGGAAATTCGTCGTGTGCAAATTGCGAAAATAAGGCAGCTCCTTGGTGAAACGGAGTTTCCGTTGAAGAAGATCGCGGAGCTCACGGGCTTCGACCACGTGGAGTACATGTGCTATCTGTTCAAGCGTACGATGGGTGTGGCCCCCGGTGCTTTTCGGAAGAAGGCGCAAGTCGCACCAAAGAATACGCCCAAGCGACGCTCACTGGATGCTTGATTGTGACGCCGAGAGGCGTGCCGTTATTGGGCGACTCTTGTGTCTCGTTTTTTCGGTTAGGCCCTATATTATGGGTGCGTGGGCTTCCGGCTCTGTATGTATTTTGGACAATGGCTTGATACTATTTTATATAGACCAATGGCGCCTGTGTGGGTGGTTATTTGAGGACGGGTTCGTGCCGGCTTCTGGCATCTGGGACGGGGGATTGGCTGAAGCAACATGTCATTTTTTTACGGGGTCGATGATTCGATGGCAGGCTTGTAAAAAGGAAGAATTTTTAATTGAATGATCTAGCGATAAATCATCAATTCTAAATCTTGTTCAATCTTTGTAATAAATTATTCTTAGATATGATATTGCAAAAATATCGCCTAATTTAAATCGGAATTTGATTGGGTAATAAATCTTAATTCTTAGGCAATAGGGATCATTCACGGGGACGCAGGGAGGCAGTATAAGCACTCATTCGCGGGCAGAGTTTTCTGTCCGAGGATACCGGCTCGTTTACGTGCCTGTGAACCCCTAACCAAACCCTACATACCTATGAAACGCCCTATGACGCGAAGTGTGGCACTCGGTGCTACGTCAGCGTTTGTTTTGGCCGCGGCCTTTTGTGCTGCGGTGCCTAGTACATTCGGCCAAGCGGCTCCCGCAGCTCCGGCTACGGACACTGCGGTCGCGATTGATGATGAGCTGATCGAGCTCGATCCGTTTACGGTCAGCGCCGATGATGAAACCGTCGGATATGCCGTGAAAGACACTCTGGCGGGTACGCGTATCCGCACAGAGATGAAGGATATAGCCTCTTCGCTGGTGGTCGTCAACAAGCAGTTGATGACTGACATCGGTGCGACTAACAGTGATACCCTTCTTCAGTACACGGGTAATACCGAAGTCGGCGGTGTGCGCGGCAACTTTCTCGGTGGCAGCTATCCGTCGTCGAGCGATGGCTATGGTCAGAATGCCTCGCTCCTTCGCCCGAATAACAATACTCGTGTCCGCGGCCTCGATTCAGCCGATAATACGCGCGACTTCTTCATGACGGAGATTCCCTGGGATAGCTATATCGTCGATCGCGTCGATATTCAGCGTGGTCCCAATTCGATGTTGTTTGGTGTCGGTTCGCCTGCTGGTATCATCAACTCGAGCGTGAATCAGCCTTCCTTCGCCACGGGATACACCTTTGAGAACAAGGTGGATAACTGGGGCTCGCTGCGCAATTCCATTGATGTAAATCAGGTCATTGTCAGCAAGACTCTGGCGGTTCGTATCGCTGGTTTGCACGATGATAAGAAGTTTGAGCAGGATCCCGCGTTTGAGCGCACGTCCCGTGTCTTTGGGGCGATCCGTTTCGAGCCGAAGCTGATCAAGGGTGGGGTTACCAAGATCTTGGCTAACTTCGAGCACGGTCGTATCCGGGCTAACCGCCCGCGTACCTTGGCTCCCGAGGATAATATCAGCCTCTGGTTCGGCAACATGAACAAGATGTCGTTCAATGCCGGCACGCAAAGCCCTGACTCCGATGCCAACAAGCTCATTCCGTATACCAATGGTGTCACGATCGGTCGCCAGTATTGGCCTGGCACCGTTGGCTACTACGGAGATGTTTACGGAAATCAGGCGATGAGTTACATGACGCCGATGACGTCCGATAACTTCGGCATCAATTCGGCGGGGACGGTCGATAGCGCGATCGATGGATTGCTCTTCACCCGTCCTTTTGCGATTGCCGGCTACAAGACCTATCTCGGCCAGCTTTCGGACAAGACCAATTCCGATTATCGTGATGGCGCGGGCTATTACAGCACCAAGTCGCTCACCGATGCCTCGATCTTCAATTTCTATGAGGAGTTGATCGATGGTGACAACAAGCGTGAGTGGCAGGATTGGAATGCCTATAATGTCAATCTGACGCAGACTTTCTTTGACAACCGTCTCGGCCTGAACTTCGTGTACGATGTGCAGCGCTACAAGGATGGGCAGGAGTCGCTGTTTAACGGCGGCGGCGCCTATGCGTTGAGTGTCGATATCAACACGCATCTCATTGATGGTTCGGTTAACCCGAACTACGGCCGTCCGTATGTGGCCGGTGCGACCGAGTTTGGTGGCAACGACAGCAAGATCGATCGAGATTCCTGGCGCTTTACTCCCTACGCGGAACTGCGTTTCGACGATTTCATGGAGAAATCGTGGGTCACGCGCGTCTTTGGCCGCCATCTCATCACGGGATTGCTGAGTCAGGATACGAAGGAGCAGCGTGATCGCCAGTATGCGCTGGATATGGCCACGACGGACTATGCTGAGTATACAGGGCAGACGGCAGCCCGCGGTGGTCACATTAGTGCATATAACTGGATGGCCTACCTCGGCGATAGCCTCGCCAACGCGAGCACG